>CAVJSY010000104.1:7191-15674 GCA_963652285.1 Oribacterium sp. | reverse complement strand
AGGCTATACTGCAACAGATGAATATGATGGTGATTTAACAGATAAAGTATTAAGAGTAGAATTTGATGATTATATTGATTATATAATTACAGACAGTTCAAATAATAAAGATGAAGTAAAAAGAAAAATAATAAAGAAAGATACCACAAAACCAGAATTAACATTAAAAGGAAGTAGTATTATATATATAACAAAAGGTACAAAATATAATGAGCCTGGCTATAATGCTAAAGATAATTGTGATGGTGATTTAACTAATAATGTGGAAACATCTAATAATATAGATACAAATAAAGTAGGAACGTATAAAGTTAATTATAAAGTGAAAGATTCTAACAATAATGAAGTATCAATCTCTAGGACAGTAAAAGTAGTTGCAACAGATCCTAGTGGTTCAAAAGGAGTAATTTATTTAACATTTGATGATGGACCTAGTAATAGTATTACTCCAAAATTATTAGATATTTTAAAAGAAGAAGGAGTTCATGCGACTTTCTTTGTAATAGGAACATCTAATTCGTTTGATAAAATGCTAAAAAGAGAATATCAAGAAGGACACTCTATAGCATTACATAGTTATACTCATCAATATGATATTGTATATAGATCAAAAGATGCCTATTTTAATGATTTAGATCAAATTAGAAATAAAGTATATAATACAATTGGAATATATTCAAACATTATAAGATTTCCGGGAGGAAGTAGTAATACTGTAAGCAAAAAATATTGCCAAGGTATAATGAGTGAAATTTCTCAAGAAACAGAAAGTAGAGGATATCATTATTTTGATTGGAATGTCTCTTCAGGTGATGCCGGTGGAGTTCATAGTAGTGACGAAGTATATCAAAATGTAATAAATGGATTAAGTCACAATAGAAGTAATGTAGTATTAATGCATGATTTTGAAAATAATTATTATACATTAAATGCTATTAGAGATATAATTAAATATGGAAAAGAAAATGGTTATACTTTCTCTAGTATTACTATGGATACTCCAGTAGTTCATCACTCTGTTGCTAACTAGTTTAGATATTAATTTTTAAATAACTATTGACAAAAGTTAACAATTGTGTTAATATATACGTCACCTAATGAAAGAGGGGAGAAATATTATGGAAAATAAAAATGATAAATGGTTTGAGGATATTATGAATGATAACCAACCTGTAGATAATAAAGTAGATAATAAAGTAGATGATAATGAGAAATTAGAACAAGAAAATGGGGGAAATAAAAATCAAAAAGTTGGAGGAGTAGATTTACTTTTTGAAAGTATGTTGGGAAATAATGATAGTGTAACAAAAAGACTAGAAGTGCCAACAAAAACACAATCAGAAGGTGTACATGAAGTTGATATACTAGAAGCAATTTTTGGTGAACCAGATAAATATTTGAATAATGCAAGTAGTGGTGAAAATGATAATGATAATGATACTGTGGAAGATGCAGAAGAACATATAGTAGAAGAAAATATAGAAGGAAGTGAAATTATGGAAGAGCCTAAAGTAGTAGATGAAACTTTTAATGGTGATGATTTTACAAAAGAACCAAAATCATCACGTGTTAAAAATTTGAAATTTAGAACAGGAGTAATTGCTTTAGCATTAGTAATAGCGGGAGCAACAGGATTTGTTTTAGTTAAAAGTGCACCAAATAGAACAGTAAAGAAAATGAATGCTTGTGAAATAACTACTACTAATAATCAAGATAATAAAAATTCTTTATCTAAAATAGAAGGTTGTCTAAGATTGTCAAAAGCTATTAAAGCATATCAAGAAGATAATTCATATATAACTAACTTAGATATTGGAACAATAGATGTAGTAGATGGTAAAATAGTTGAATTAACAGATAATGAATATAATGATATTATAAATTTATTAAATAAATTAGAAAATGCAACTAAAGAAGAAAAACAGACAGATAATTACAAACAAATGATTAAACAATTTGTAGGTTATTCTTCTAAAGTAAATGCATATTTAGTTTATTATGCACCACAATTAATAAATCAAAGCATACTTTCTGAATTAGATGATGATGGAGAAGAGATATTAAAGGTTAAAGATGAAGAATTTGTAGTAACTTATGATTATTCTTCTAATACTATTTTATCTAATAGAACAGATGGAGGAGTAGGAGCTGCATCATATCTTTTAACAACAACTGGAAAAGTAATGGATGCTTTAACAGAAGATTTGAATAAAGGAACTAGTAGCACAACTTTAATTGATTCATTTGTAAATGATTCAACTAAAACAGTATTAAATATGGAAAGCACAATAACTAAAAATAGTGATGGCTCTTTAATAGTTGAATATAGTAAAGATACAAATGAAGAAATAGAAAATAGAGTAAATGATGCTAAATTACAGATGTATAGGAAATTAAGCCAAAATAATGGTAAAATTAAATATGGTTACTTTGTACCAAGAGATAGTGTAGAATCATCACAATCACAAGAACAAGCTTCAGGATATGTTAAAACTAGAGTAAAAACAATGTAATTTATTTGCATTGTTTTTGCTTGGAAAGGAATGAATATATGAAACCATTAATAGGAATAGTAGGAAAACCATATAAAGGAGGACGTTGGAATTATATCCAACAGGTAGATGAGATAAGAGAAGCATTAGTTAAAAATGGGGCTAATGTAATAGGAATAATTCCTAATTCTAAATCTATAGAACAAAACTATGAAATATATCCATATTATGAAAATTATAATTTAACTGATACAAAAGATTTAGAAAAGATAATAGATTTATGTGATGGAATAGTATTACAAGGTGGAGGAGTAATTTGTAATTACAAACAGTTTATAGCGGATTATTGTACTAAATTAGATAAACCAATATTAGGAATATGTTGTGGTATGTTAAACTTATCAATACCTACTGGAGGTAAGGTAGATTATAGTGATAAAGAATATATGCAAAAACATCATTTAGATCTTAAGAATATGTATAAACATAAAATTAAAATAAATAAAAATTCATTGTTATATAAAATAATAGGAAAAGAAGAAATAATTACTAATTCTATTCACTCAGGAAAATTAATAGAAATAGGAGAATATGATATAGTAGCAACTTCAGAAGATGGTTTAACGGAGGCGATAGAATATAAAAATAAAAAATTTAATTTAGGTATTCAATGGCATCCAGAATTGATGTATAAATTTGATGAAGACCAAGAAAAAATATTTAAGTATTTTATAGATATTCTTAAATAAATTTATATAATTATTCATTATTTCCTAATTAGTTCTTGATAATTGATAATCATATAATATAGTGGAGGTGGAATATGAAATTCCTTATAGATTTCATAAATCAATATGGGACAACCCTACTATATACAGTATTGATGGCAGTGATAAGTTATATTGGATTAAAAGCAAAAAAATTAAGTGAAGAATATATAAAAGATAAAACTAAAAAAGAGGTTATTAAGACTGTATGTGAAGCAGTTAATCAACTATATGAAAGTCTAACGGGAGAAGAAAAATTATCTAAAACTATAGAAAATTCTAAACAAATATTAAATGATAAAGGAATTGAAATTAACGATCTGGAACTTAGGATGTATATAGAAAGCGTTATTGGGTGTTTTAAAAAAGAGACTATGACAAAGCAATAGTCTCTTTTTCTAGCAATTATTTTTAACTTTAGGGAATATTTTTTCTAATTCTTGGTACGCTAGTAATAGTTCTTCATTGATATTACTGATAGTTTTAGAAATATTATTCTTTTTTTCAAGCCAAATACTACGTTTTTCCTTATCAAAGATAGAAGGTTTTATGCTTTTTAAATAAATATTTTCTAATCTTAACCTTTCTTTTTTGTTTTCAAGTAATTTAATGTGGTTAATTCTACTTTCATAATCAAATTTATCCATAATCTTTTCCTCCTTTATATACATTAGAAATTTCTACTTTATATTTTGTTTTGTTAATATATTATAATTTTAGTAGGTGATATTTATGAAATTTGTTCCAAAAAATACAAAAGGTAAAAATCCTAGTATCTACAAAACATTATATTTGAAAGAAGAATTAGCTCAAGAAGTAGAAAAGATTGCTAAGGATAATAATACTTCTTTCAATAATGTAATTGTTAGTATGATTGAAACTTGTTTAAAAATGAAGTAAGTTAGTAGTCAGTGTTTGGATTACCGGCCACTTATATAATCATATACTATTTTTAAAAAATTTAATAGCGTAACTATCAAAACGATTAGTTATGTTTTTGAAACGGCAATAAGTTAACCAGCGATATACTGGTTTTATTAATTATAGGCAATTATTTAAGAATTAAAATATGTCAAAATAATTGACTTTAGATTAATAAAATTATATAATTATGTTAAAGATAGTAAGGAGGACTACAATGAAGTTAAATAGAAGAGGTCAGACTTTGGTTGAGTATGTTTTGATTATATCTTTAATTACAGTTTTAGCAATTGGACTAGTTAAAATATTTGGTGGTTATCTAAAAGATAAAGTTACAGAAATGAGCTGTGAGATAGTCGGCAAAGAGTATGTAGAAGGAAGCAGTGTTGGTGGAGGATACTGTGAAGGAGATTTGGATAAAGAGTTTAAGTAAGAAGCAATTTTAAGAGTTGTTTTTTCTTTACTTCTTTACTCTTTTAATATATAATAGTGCTTGGTGATGCAAGTGATAGAGCAAATAGAAAAATATGCCAAAGATAATAGAGTACCAATAATGCTTCCGGATGGAATAGATTATTTATGTAATTATATAAAAGATAATAATATCAAATCTATACTAGAAATAGGATCTGCTATAGGGTATTCTGCAATAAGGATGGCATTAGTAGATAAAGAAATACGAATTACTACTATTGAAAAAGACGAAGAAAGATATAAAGAAGCCCTAAAAAACATAAGTGATTTTGATTTAAATAGTCGTATTGATATTAGATTAGAAGACGCTATGGATTGCAATGTAGAAGGTAATTTTGATTTAATATTTATTGATGCATCTAAAGGCCATAATATAGACTTTTTTAATAAGTATAAAGAAAATCTAAAAGAAAATGGAGTTATTATAACAGATAATTTATCTTTTCATGGTTTAGTAGAAGATGAGAGTAAGATTAAAACTAAAAATCAAAGATCACTAGTAAAAAAAATCAAACTATTTATTGATTTCTTAGATAATAATTTTGAATTTAGTACAGAATATATAAATGTTGGAGATAAAATTTCTATATCAAAGAAGGTGAAAGAATGAAAAAAATATTAGTAATACCTAACAAAAGTAATTTAGAACTAGTTTTAAATAGTAGGGTAGATGGATTGATTTTGCCATTAGAATCTCTTGCTTGTGAATATGATTACTATTATAGTTTATCTGATATAAAGAAGATTCTTAATAAGACAAAAAAAGAAGTGTGTGTATGTATAAATAAAATAATGCATGATGATGATTTAAAAAATTTAGAAATGGCCTTAATTACTTTAAATAAAATGAACATAAGTAAAATATTTTTCTATGATGTATCAGTACTTAAGATGTGTAGAGATATGAATATAAATAAGAAATTAGTAGTATTCCAAGATCATTTAAATGCAAGCTATTTAACTAATAGATTTTATAAAAATAATAATGTTTCTTATAGTGTTATTACAAATGATATAACTAAAGAAGAAATAAATGAAATTTCTAAATACCAAGATTTAATGATGATTTGTTATGGTTATTTACCAATATTTTATTCTAGAAGATATTTAGTATCTAATTATTTACAATATATAGATAAAAACATTACATCAGATGTATATTATATTAAACATGATGATGATTATTATCCAATTATGGAAGGTGATAGCGGTACTTGCGTTTATACTAAAAAGCCTATTAATTTAATAAATGAAATAAATGATTTAAATATTGAATACATTATACTAAATAGTTTCCTAATAGATGATAGTGATTTTATTAAAATTATGGAAGATTACATAGAAGGAAATATCAGTAACGATTCTAATTACTTAGGATTTCTAAATGAAAAAACAATATACAAGGTGAAAGACAATGGATAAAGTAGAATTATTAGCGCCTAGTGGTAGTCTAGACAGATTGAAAATAGCATTTTTATATGGTGCAGATGCTGTATATATAGGAGGTAGGAACTTTAGTTTAAGAGCAAATGCTACAAACTTTAGTATAGAAGAAATAAAAGATGCCTGTAATTACGCTCACAATATTAATAAAAAAGTTTATGTAACAGTAAACATAATTTTTCATAATGATAATATAGAAGGATTGGTAGATTACTTAAAAGAATTAGAAGCCTGTAAAGTAGATGCAATTATATCATCAGATCCTATGATAATAGATGTAATAAAAGAAAATAATATAAATCTGAAAATACACTTATCTACTCAAATGTCTTGTGCTAATACAGAAGCTGCTTTATTTTTTAAAGATTTAGGAGTAGAAAGAGTAGTACTTGCTAGAGAATGTAGTAGGGAAAATATTAAAAGTATTATTGATAATGCTAAAATAGAAGTAGAAACATTCGTTCATGGAGCAATGTGTTCTTCTTATTCTGGAAGATGTGTATTATCGAATTATTTTACCAAAAGAGATGCTAATCGAGGAGGTTGCGCTCAAATATGTAGATGGACATTTGACTTATGTAATAAAGATAAGAATATCATAGAAAGTGATACTAAGTTTACAATGAGTACTAAAGACTTATCTATGATAGATAACTTAAAGGATATGATAGATATTGGAATTACTTCATTAAAAATAGAAGGTAGAATGCGTAGTAATTATTATATAGCAACTGTTGTAAGTACTTATAGAGAAGCTATTGATAATTATTATAATAATACACTAACAGAAGAAAAGATAGCATATTATAAAAAAGTATTGAATAGAGTTGCTAATAGGGAAAGTACTTCTCAATTTTATAATAGTTTTCCAGGTGTAGAAGGACAATATTTCTTAGGAAGACAAGAAATATCAAATCAAGACTTTTTAGGAGTAGTACTAGATTATGATGATGATAATCATATAGTTACATTAGTACAAAAAAATTATTTTAAACCTAAAGATAAAGTCTCAATGTTTGGTCCATCTATTGAGACATTTGATTTTGAAATACCTAATATATATGATATAGATAATAACAAATTAGATGTAGCAAGACATCCAGAAGAAATAATAAAATTTAAATTAGATAAAAAAGTCTATAAGGATGATATAATGAGAGTAAAATTAGATTAAAATTATTATTTTTAAGTAATTTAAATAAATGATAGTGATGTATTGTAACTACACACAAAATAATTGTCAATTTACTTGACAAAATATAAAAAAAATAGTAAAATTGTGAAATGTTGAATGGAGGAAAAACTATGACAGACACAAATAAGATATATTTAACCGATGAGGGTTTTTTAGAAATAGAAACAGAGTTGAATGAACTTAAAAATGTAAGAAGACCTGCTGTAATAAAAGCATTAAAAGAAGCAAGAGCATTAGGAGATTTATCTGAAAATGCCGATTATGATGCTGCTAGAGCAGAACAAGCACAAGTAGAAGGAAGAATTCAAGAATTAGAAAAAATAATGGAAAATGTAGAAATTATAGAAAAGGCTGACACTAGTAAAGTTGGACTTGGTACTACAGTCAAAATTAAATATGTAGATGATGATGATGATATCGAAGAATATCGTATCGTTGGATCTAAAGAAGCAGATCCATCTAATAATAAAGTTTCTAACGAATCTCCTTTAGCGATTGCTATACTTGGTGCTAAAGTTGGAGAAGTTCGTTCGGTAGAAAGTCCTAACGGTAAATATGATGTAGAAATAATGGAAATTCAATAATTGGAGGTATTATGAAAAAGGAAATTAATTACAAAGTAAATGGAAAAGAATGGAAAGATGCTCAAGAAGAAGTATTCAAAAAATTAAATAGCAAAGCTAAAATTGATGGATTTAGACTTGGTAAAGCTCCTAGAAATGTATTTGAAAAGAAATATGGTACTGGAAAAATAGTAATGGAAGCAGCTGATAAATTAATCCAAGAAAGATATACAAAAATTATCACTGAAGATAAAATAATTCCTGCTATAGAACCAAAAGTTGATATAGTAAAAATGGATAAAGATGAATTAGAAGTAAAATATACAATAATTGTAGATTCAGAAGTTACTTTAGGAGAATATAAAAATCTTAAAGTAAAAAAAGATAAAGTAGAAGTTACTAAAGAAGAAGTAGATGAAAGAATTAATGCTTTACTTAAAGATTATGCTGAATTAGTTGTTAAAAATGATGGTATAGTAGAAAAAAATGATATTGCAATTATAGACTTTGAAGGATTTAAAGACGGAGTTGCTTTTGATGGTGGAAAAGGAGAAAACTATTCATTAGAAATAGGAAGTAACACATTTATTCCAGGATTTGAAGAAGGTCTTATTGGAATGAAGAAAGA
>CAVJSY010000104.1:0-7181 GCA_963652285.1 Oribacterium sp. | reverse complement strand
ATTTAACTTTCCCAGAAGATTATGGAATGGAAGAATTAAATGGTGCTAAAGTAGTATTCAAAGTTAAAGTAAATGAAATTAAAGGAAGAGTAATTCCTACATTAGATAAAGATTTCTTTGAAGACTTAGGAATGGATAAAATAACTAATGAAAGTGAATTAAGAGTTCAAATAGAAAGTGAAATCAAAGAACAAAGAGAACACGCTATAGAACATAAATATATTGATGATCTATTAGATAAAGCAAGTTCAAACATGAAAGTTGAAATAGATGATGAAATAGTTTTAGCAGAACAAAACAGAATGTATGATGAATTTATGCAAAGAATGAGTATGCAAGGAATTACAGAAGAATTATATTTACAATATGCTAATACTACTAAAGAAGATATAATATCTCATATGAAAGAAGAAGCATTAAGAAGAGTTAAAAATCGTTACTTATTAGAAGCAATTATTAAAAAAGAAAATCTTAAAGTAACAGATGAAGATGTTGATAAAGAAATAGCTGATATGGCTAAAAAATATAATATGACTGAAAGTGATTTAATTAATGCTATTGGTGGAAAAGAAATGCTTAGCTATGATATGACTATGAGAAAAGCAATTGATGTTATATCTGGAGAAAATAAGTAAATAATAAATATATAATAAAATTAAAAACTATGATAAAGAGAAGTAATGGTATCCCTTTTTTAAAGCGAGTTAGGTATGGTGTGAGCTAACAAAAAATATACTATGAATAACACTTTGGAGTTACTGATACGAACCTTAGTAGTTTCAGTCGGAGAAGTCCGTTATTACTTTTTAAAGTGATTATATAAATATATATAATAATCTGGGTGGTACCGCGGACTTAACAGTAGTTCGTCCCAATATTGGGATGAATTGCTGTTTTTTCTATATAAGGAGGAGAATATGAATAAATTTACTAAAGAAATGGTAGATGACTATGCTAATAAATTATTAATTGGCTTAACAGAAGAAGAAAATAAAATGGTTTTAGATGAATTTGAAATAATAGATAAAAATATTGACTTAATAAATCAAATAGAAGGAATAGAACAAGTAGAACCAATGACTCATTGCTTAGATGATTTCGTATATGAATTAAGAGAAGATGAAGTAGAAGAATCTATTCCTATAGAAGAAGCACTTGCTAACTGTGATGATGCAAGTGAGTGTGAAGTACAAGTACCAAAGGTGGTGGGATAAATGAAATATATGGATTTAGGTATCGAAGAATTACATGAATTACTAACAAGTGGTAAAGTTACAAGTAAAGAATTAATAGAAATGAGTTTAAAGAAATCTCACGAAGTGCAAGATAAATATAATGCATTTGTTACAATTATGGATAATGCTAAAGAAGTTAGTGTTACAGAAGACCTATTATCAGGTATTCCTTATGGAATAAAAGATAACTATAGTACAAAAGGAATATTATCAACAGGATCTTCTAATACTCTAAAAGATTATGTTCCCTTCTTTACTGCAACCGCTATTAAAAATCTAGAAAGTCATGGTGCTGTAGCAGTAAATAAAACTGTATTAGATGAATTTGGTATGGGAGGAACTGGAACAACAGGACATACAGGTATAGTAAGAAATCCATGGGATAGAACTAGAATGTGTGCTGGATCATCAGCAGGAAGTGCCTGTGCAGTAGCAGCAGGAGTATATCCATACGCAACTGGATCAGATACTGGAGACTCTATCAGAAAACCAGCAGCATATTGTGGAATAGTAGGATATAAACCAACTTATGGAATGATTTCAAGATATGGATTATTTGCCTTTGCTTCATCATTAGATCATTGCGGAGCTTTAACTAGAAGTGTAAAAGATGCCGCTATAGTTGTAGATGGTATGAAAGGAATAGACAAATATGATATGACAAGTTGGGATTCATCAAATATAAATTTATATAATTCTATAGATGGTAATGTTTCAGGTAAAAAATTATGTTATATAAAAGAATTATGTGATATAAAAATGTATCCTAATGCAAGTGAAGAATTAAAGAAACATTTAGAAAACTTCCAAGATAAATTAAAACTATGTAAAAAATTAGGAATGGAAGTAGAAGAAGTATCAGTAGATAAAAGATTATTAGATGCCTTAGCATCTGTATATGTAGTTATATCTTGTGCCGAAGCAACATCTAATATGTCAAATTTAACTGGTATCATATTTGGACCAAGAGAAGAAGGAAATAATTATATAGAAATGATGAAAAACTATCGTACTAAAGGATTTTCACCACTTATTAAAAGAAGATTCGTAATAGGATCATATGTATTACAATCTCAAAATATAGATAGATATTTCCATAATGCCCAAAGAGTAAGAAGATTATTAGTAGATAGATGGAATGAATTATTCTCTAATTATGATGCAGTTATATTACCAGTAGGTAGTGGTCCTGCTAAACATCTAGATGGCTCATTAGATATCTTAGATGAAAGTACTCAAGCTTTAGAAGAACACTTACAAGTTGGTAACTTTGGAGGATTTCCTTCAATTACAATTCCGGATGGATTTATAAATGGATTACCAGTAGCATTAAATATTACTGGAAAATGTTATGATGATGTTAATGTATTAAATATAGCATATGCTTTGGAGAGCGCTATGGAATATAAAGGACAAATAGCAAAGGAGGTTAACAATGGATAAGTATAAAGTATTAATAGGACTAGAAATGCACTGTGAAATCAGTGAAACAAACACTAAAGTTTTCTCCTCTGCAAGAAATTCTTACAGTGAGTATCCAAATACTAATATCAGACCAGTAGATATGGGATTTCCTGGAACATTACCTGTCGTAAATAAAGAAGCAGTAAAAAAAGCTCTAATGGCAAGTATTATACTAGGATGTAAACAACCAGAATATATTTATTTTGAAAGAAAAAACTATTACTATCCAGACCTACCAAAAGGTTTTCAAATTACTCAAGAAACTAAACCTGCTCCAGTAGGAATATATGGAGAATTGGAATATGAATGTGGAGATTATACTAAAAAAGTAAGAATAAATAACATTCATCTAGAGGAAGATGCTGCTAGTATGAATCACTATGAAGATGTTTCTGCTATTGACTATAATAGAGCAGGAGTACCATTATTAGAATTAGTAACAGAGCCAGATTTTAATTCAGCAGAAGAAGCGGTAACATTCCTAGAAACTATGAGATCAATCTATCAATATGCTGGTATCAGTGAAGCAGATAGCAAAAAAGGACAAATTAGATGTGATGTTAACGTTTCAATAATGGATGCTGATAAGGATGAAAAAGATCCAAAAAATTGGGGTACTAAAGTAGAAATTAAAAATGTAAACTCATTTGGAGGAGTAAGAGATGCAATCAACTTTGAAATAGAAAGACAAATTGAATTAAAAGAAGATGGTAAATATGATGAAATGGAACAACAAACAAGAAGATGGGATGAAGAATCAATGTCTACAATCTATATGCGTAGTAAAGTAGATGCTATAGATTATAAATATTTTGTTGAACCAAATATTCCAAAATTTAAATTATCGAAATTATGGATAGAAGATATCTCTAAAAATATTCCAAGATTAGCTCCAGAAAGAAAAGAATTATATATAAATACATATGGTCTATCTAAAGTAGACGCTAAAACAATAGTAAAAGATAAAGCAGTATCAGATTATTATGAAGAAACTATAGCACTTAATACTGATCCTAAATTAGCGTCTAATTGGGTAACTACTAATATTTTAGGATACTTAAATAAATATGAACTTAATATAAAAGATATTTATTTAACTCCGAAAAGATTACATGACTTAATCGAATTAATTAATAAAGGTAGTATTTCTTCAAAGCAAGCTAAAGATGTATTCATTCATGTAATAGAAGATAAAATGGAACCAAAAGATGTAGTAAAGAAATTAGGACTAGTACAAATTACAGATACTAATGAACTAGAAAGTATTGTAAAAGAGATAATGGATGAAAATCCAGAACAAATAAAAGCCTATAAAACTCAACCAAGATTACTTGATTATTTTGTAGGACAAATGATGAAAAAGACTAAAGGAAAAGCAAATCCTGCAATGGCATCTAAAATGCTTAAAGATGAATTAGATAGGAGATAAAAAGATGAATAAATATAGAACAGATTACTGCGGTAAAATAGATGAAAGCTTTATAGGTAAAGATATTGTTCTTTCAGGATGGGTAGAAAATATAAGAGACCATGGTGGTATAATATTTGTCGATTTAAGAGATCAAACAGGTACTATTCAATTAGTTAGTAATGATGATCATATGTTTGATAATCTAACAAAAGAATCTACTGTTACAGTTAAAGGAACTATAAGAAAAAGAAGTGAAGATGATTACAATCCTAATATCATTACTGGTACTATTGAAGTATTAACTGAAAGTGTTACTATTCATAATAAATCTTTATCAGTATTACCTTTTGAAGTAAAAACATCTCATGAAGTAAATGAAGAATTAAGATTAAAATATAGATATTTAGATTTAAGAAACAAACATCTAAGAGAACATATTAATTTTAGAGCAAAAGTTTTAAAATATTTAAGAGATAAAATGGATAGTCTTAACTTTCTAGAAGTACAAACTCCGATTATTACAGTATCATCTCCAGAAGGCGCTAGAGATTTTGTAATTCCTTCTAGAAAATTTAAAGGAAAATTTTATGCTCTTCCTCAAGCACCTCAGGTATATAAAGAATTACTAATGGTTGGAGGAATAGATAAGTATTATCAAATAGCGCCTTGTTTCAGAGATGAAGATACAAGAGCAGATAGAACAATGGAATTTTATCAATTAGATTTTGAAATGAGTTTTGTTACTGAAGAAGATATTTATAATATTGGTGAAGATTTACTAAGATCAACATTTTCTCATTTTAGTAATAAAAAAATAGCAAGTGCTAAATTTCCAAGAATTAGTTATAAAGAAGCAATGTTAAAATATGGTACTGATAAGCCAGATTTAAGAAATCCATTAGAGATAATAGATATAACAGATAATTTCCAAAATACTACATTTAAACCATTCCAAAAATCTATAGTTAGAGCTATATTAGTTCATGATATTGGAACTAACTCAAATAGTTGGTTTAATGATATAGTAGACTATGCTAATAGTATTGGAATGCCTGGAATTGGTTATGTAACTTTATTAGCAGATGGTTCTTTGAAAGGACCTATTGATAAATTCTTAACAGAAGAAGAAAGAAATAATCTAATTAGTACTGTTGATATGAAAGAAAATGATGTTTTATTCTTTATTGCTAATAGAAAAGAAAAGATTGCCTCTAAGTTTGCGGGTATGATTAGAACATATCTAGGTAAAAAGATTGGATTAATAGATGAAGATACATATTCTTTCTGTATCATTAATGATTTTCCTATGTTTGAATATAATGATGAAGAAAAGAAATATGATTTCTGTCATAACCCATTTAGTTTACCTAAAGGTGGAATAAATGCTCTTAAAGATAATTCTTTAGATGATGTAGTAGCATATCAATTTGACTTTGTATGTAATGGATATGAGATGTCTAGTGGAGCCTTAAGAAATTATGATTTAAAGTGCTTAGAAATGGCATTTGAAAAAGTTGGATATTCTAAAGAAGTAGTAAAAGAGAGATTTAAATCTTTATATAATGCTTTCCAATATGGTGTACCACCACATGGAGGAACAGCTTTTGGAATAGATAGAATATTAATGCTTTTATTAGATTTAGATAATCTAAGAGAAGTTCAAGCATTCCCAACTAGTGCAAGTGGAGCAGATAACTTAATGGGATCTCCTTCTGAAATAACAGAAGAGCAACTAAGAGAACTACATATTAAATTAAGATAATTACAATACATCATTAATAGAGTGATAATATACTTATCATTCTTTTTTATTTGGAATTATTTTGATAACAAATAGTTAAAATTGTTATTTTTTAAATTTTACCAATTTATATCAAATTTAAAATTTAGAATGATAATACTTTCTAATTTTTTATATTCGCTAGATAGAAAATAAATATTAAATATAAAAGTTTTATAGAATTTAAATATTCATATTTTTTATGTATTAAATTCTTAATAATAGTGATTTGTATTATATTTTAGTATATGTTATATTGCGTTTTGAAAGAGAGGTAATTCTATGGAAAATGAAAGAAATATATCTAAATTTATTAATAATGATATTTTTATATCTTTATTTACACGTAATAAAGATTTTTTAAATTTTTGTATTAAAGAAATATGTGAGGAAGTACATATAGAAATAAATTACAATGATTTACTAGTAACATATAATACAATTCCTATAAATAGAATAAATGAAAAATTTAAACAAGTTGATATAGTTGCTAGTAATAAAGAAAACGTTATTAATATAGAAGCAAATAATGTTATTAGTAAAACTACTAGAAAGAAGAATGTTGGGTATCTTATGAAAATGTATTCAGAAGATACTGATAAGGGAGACGATTATGATCCAGATAAGATTTTTTTACAGATAAACTTCGATAATGGTAATAATAAAAATTTTGGCTTTTTAACGAGTGCTTCTATATTAACTATGGAAAAACATCCAGTGGTAGATAATTTTTATTTAGTATTTTTAGATATTGCAAAATGTTATAAAAAGTTCTATAATTTAGTTAAAGAAGGCAAGGAAAATGAGATACCTAATTATATTAGAATAGGAGCATTATTTTATAGTAATAATCCAGATGAATTGAATACTATTCTTGGAGATATGTTAGATATTGAAATGAAAGAAAGAGTAATAAATAAAGTAAAGGAGATGTGTAGAATGAATCCGGATTATTCATTAACAGAAGAAACAAAAAAGAAATATGCAGATTTATTGTATTTTGGTTGGAAAAAAGAATTCACTGAAGAAGGTAGAGAAAAAGGTAGAAAAGAAGGCAGAATTTCTGGAATAATTGAAATGATAAAGGGAATGCTTAAGAAAGATATACCTTATAAAGATATAAGTGATATTTCTGGTGAATCAATTGAGGAAATAAAAGAAATAGAAAAATCTATGAAGTAAAATTCTATTTCTTTTTTCTAATAAATTATAATAAAACTATTTCCAAATCATAATAAATTTGTTATAATTTGAGTATAAGAAAATAGTAGGAAAGGTATGATAAATATGG
>CAVJSY010000103.1:0-2766 GCA_963652285.1 Oribacterium sp. | reverse complement strand
ATTATGCATTATCTATAAAAGATAACATCACGAAATATTTTATTATCAAGTGTGGTTCTTTATTTGTTGATGATTTTACTATTTCTGGTGATCAAAATAGGGTTTGTGGTGTTGAACTTTTAAATTATCATTTTTTTGAAGATAATTTGTATGTAGATTTTGTGTTTAATTCTTTAAAAGAGTATGGATATGAATTTATAACAATTAGTTTTTTAGCAAATTGGAGTGAATTTGAAGATCAATCTATTTTCAATATGAGAAATAATATAGGAAATAATTTTAAAAATGTTGAAGAATTCTCTGAAAAGGAAGGAAGTTTTGAAAATATAATTTTTAAAATTTATTTGTAGGTGGTGAGTAAAATGTATGATAATTATAAAATTGTTTTAGGTAGTTATGATGACTATGTTTTATATAATGGTTTAAAGCAAGCAGATTCGCCTTATGGGATAAGTATAAAAGATGGAAAATCTAAGTATTTTATGATAAAATGTAATGGTGAATTTATTGATGATTTTAGTGTTGAAGTTGACTTTAATAATTGGATTAAAATTAATAGAAATAATATTTCAAAAGATAATAAGGATTATATGAAATTTATTATTGATGGTCTTAAAAAATATGATTTTAACTATGTTATGTTTATTATTCCTATTATCGAAAAAGAAAAAATTTTGTTTGTTAAGAATTATTTTAGAGATGCTGTTTCTGAAAGTTATTTTCAAGGGAAATGGGAATATTTAAAAATTAGAGTTAATTTTTAAATATTTCATAATTGAAAGTGGGTGATTATAATTAGTAATGTTTAAGATAGGTGAATTATCTAAAATTGTTGATATTCCTGTTAAAACATTAAGATATTATGACGATTTTGGTATATTGAAACCTGTTAGAATAGATGAATTTACTGGTTATCGCTTTTATGATGATAGTAGTATACTAGATTGTGAATTAATAAAGATGTTAAAGGGTGTTAACTTTACTTTAGATGAGATAAAAGAATATAAAAATTGATTGAACGGAAGTGGTAGTATGAAAGATTTAAAAAAGAATTTAAAATTCATTTTGAAATATGCTTATAAAGATAGGATTAAGATTATATTATTAAGTTTTTTATTAATTTTTAATATTATATTTAGTATAGTTACTCCTATAATGAGTGCTAAAACAGTTGTGGCATTAACTAGTGATAATTATATACAAATAATTATTTTAGGTTTGATTATATTTTTAATTGGAGGTTGTAGTAGTTTATTTGAAATTGTTTTTAGAAACGGTATGATAAAGGTTGAAAAAAACATTTTGTCTTTATTGGAAGTTGATATTGGGAGAAATATTTTGAAATTGGAAAACTCTTGTCTAGATGAGAAGGGTAGTGGATTATTTATTCATAGAATTAGTAATGATACTTATAGAATTAGTAGTGTTTTTAGGTCTTTGATAGAAAATATTTCTTATATTTTTGAATATATTGGAATATTGGTGGCGATTTTTACTGTTAATAAATTAGTTTTTTTATATGTGATTTTTATGATTACTGTTCTTTGGATGATAGAAAAAGCAAGAAATAAAAGATTAAATGAAGATGATAAAAAATCTAGAAGTAGCAATGAGAGAGTATCTGGTTTTGTTTCTGAATTAGTTAGAGGTGCTAGAGATATTAAAATGCTTAATAGCGAGGATGATTTTTTAAAAGAGTTATCTTTTAGGATAGAAGACGCTAATAAAAATGAAATGAAGATGCGTTGTACTAATTGGAAATTTAAATTAGCAAGTTGGGAATTTAGTAAGTTTTTTAATTTTATGTTAATTGTTTTACTTGCTCTTATGATGAAATATAAATTTATTGTGGCAACAACTGCTTTAATTTTATACAATTATGCTAATCGTATTGATGGTGTTGTTTGGTTTATGGGATATTTTTTGGAATATATTAAGGATTTCAATTTATCCTGCGAAAGAGTTAGTGATATATGTGATGATAAAAAATTTAGAAAAGAAAAGTTTGGTAAAAAACATTTGGGCAAGTTGAATGGTGATTTTGAGTTTAAGAATGTTTCTTTTAGTTATAATGATAAACTTGTTTTAAATGATTTAAGCTTTAAGATTAATGCTAATGAGACTGTAGCTTTTGTTGGTAGAAGTGGTGCTGGTAAGACTACAATATTTAATTTACTTTGTAAGATGTATGATGTTCAAAGTGGTATTATTTCTATGGATGGGGAAGATATAAAAAAGTTAGATAAAGATACTATTAGAGGAAATATAACTATTATTTCACAAAGCCCTTATATTTTTAATATGTCTATTAAAGATAATTTAAAATTAGTAAAGTCTGATTTGACTGATGAAGAGATGATTAATGCTTGTCATATTGCTTGTTTGGATGATTTTATAAATGAGTTACCAAATGGATATGATACTGTAATTGGTGAGGGTGGTGTTAACTTATCTGGTGGTCAAAAGCAAAGACTTGCTATAGCAAGAGCATTAATTCAAAAAACTGAAATAATTTTATTTGATGAAGCAACAAGTGCTTTGGATAATGAGACTCAAAACAAAATTCAGCAGGCTATTGATAATATGAAAAATGAGTATACTATTTTAATAATAGCACATAGATTATCAACAATTATTAATTGTGATAGAATTCTTTATTTGGATAATGGTAAAATTATTGCCGGTGGTACTCATAAGGAATTATTAAAAAATTGTAGAGAATATAAAAAGTTATATGAGTCTGAAATATCTAAGAATGATTAATGA
>CAVJSY010000102.1:408-2442 GCA_963652285.1 Oribacterium sp. | reverse complement strand
CACTATAATAATATCTATATTCATCTATAAAAGCTTGAAAATCTTCTCTTGCCTCCTTACTTAAACTAGTAATCCCAATAGCAGAATCAATATTTAATTTAACAAAAGCCTCATTACTCATTATCTTTTCTCCTCTCTAAAACCTTTCCTTTTTCTTTTTTCTCATCTATTTTACTTATAAGTGTAGATAAATCATTTCTTATAGAAAGAAACAAAACTAAATCATTAATAGATAAAGTACCCTTAGGACAATTAGCGCTATTATCAATATATGCATTTAATATTTTTTCCAACTTCTTACTCTCTTTAAATAAATCACTCTTTATATTATTATGAATAAGTAAAGCAGTTTGCTCTTTAGTTTTCTGATAATCCACGTATGGAACAACACTTAAATCATATAATTCCCTATTATTAGGTAACGTATTAGTATCAAATTTTAAATCTTTTACAATCACATATATATCATTATATTTATCATCAATTCTTTTTTTATAAACTATTGCATATTTAGCATTTTCTAAATCAAAATAATAATAATATCCAAATTGATGCTTCCACTTCTTTATTCCATCACTACAAACACCATCAGAACCATAACTACTCTCTTTAAAAGAAGTATCAGGATTATAATTAATATATATAGCATATCTACCATCAATATTATCCCTTAAATTATACTCAAAATCTTTAATACCTAATTCAATAAATTTATTCATATTTTCCATAACCAAATTCTTATTTTTAATAATATCATCAATAGCATTTAACAAATCGCATCTTTTTTTCTCATCATAAAAAGTATCATAAACAGTAGGTAAAAAATTTAAATCAATTAATTTAACTATAATATCCTTATATTTGTTAATAATACTCTCTAACTCTGATAAAGGTTTTATCAAAAGATTACCATTACTTAATACATCAGTAACACTTATAGAAAAAATTTCCCATCCTTTATGCCATCTAGTAACTTTATCATTTAATATATCAATAATATTTGGATACTCTTGGATTAACTCTTTTATCTCATTTAAACTATTATCATCTAACTTAGCAAGCCCTTTAATATAACTAACACTTATCTTCATAAAACACTCTCCTTAATACAAATATAAACTCAACCTAATTATATTAAATTAACTAAAGAAAATCAATAATATTAACAATTAGTAAAAAGAATAACTCTAAAGTTATCCTCTATTTTTTCTAGCCTGATTCATAACCATTTTTAAAGTAGGCATCTTATTCGCAGGCACTAAATTATATGATAATTTCATACTATTATTTTTATCCTTTAATGTAGGTGCTGGACCTTTCTTATCAATCTCATATCTAGCAGTCCTATTTAAAAATTTAGTATTAATATTAATATTATTAATGTTAGTTACAACCTTTTTCTTTTCATTACTCATACTATTATCCCCTTTCTGGAGTACTTAGTATATAACACATTAAACAAAAAGTCAATATAAAATTAAAGAAATAATACGACAAATTAATTACTAGTTATCATATTCATAAATATAATTCATAACCTCATTTATAGTAATATTAAAATCTTCAAAATTAACAGAAAACCATTTAACATTTAATTGATTATTAAAAAATGTATATTGTCTCTTCGCATAATGCCTAGAATTTTTCTTAATTTCATCAATAGCAGTTTTTAAATCATAAACTCCATCTAAATATTTATATATTTCTTGATATCCTATCCCCCCTAAAAGTGGCTTAGTTCTTATATTTTTATCATAAAAATACTTTACCTCATCAAGTAATCCATTATTAATCATTGCATCCACTCTTTTATTAATTCTCTCATACAAGATATTTCTATCACAAGTAAGGCCAATAAATATAGCATCATATAATAGTTTATCTGTTTTATTTTCATTAATAGCTTTGCCTGTTTCATTATAATAATTTAAAGCGCTTACTAATCTTCTTCTATTATTTTTATCTATTTCTATATTATCTAATTTACTACATAAATAATTATATATTTCTTCATTAGTCATATCTTCAAAATCA
>CAVJSY010000102.1:0-357 GCA_963652285.1 Oribacterium sp. | reverse complement strand
CCATTATAGGAGTTTTACCTCTTTTAATAATATCGTCTATTATTTTTCTAGCATCAATCTGATAATTATAAATACTATATTCATCACTAACATTCTTTATATCAAACAAATGATGAACTATACCCTCTTTTTCACTTTCTAATATTTTAGCAGTTCCAATATCCAAGCCCTTATATATCTGCATACTATCAGCATTTATTACCTCACCATTAAGTCTTTTAGCAAGTTCTACACTTAATTTAGTTTTCCCTACTGCAGTTGGTCCTGTTATTACTATTACTTTATTCATAATGTCCCTCTCTTTTTAATGCTTTTGTTAAAAAAACTTTATTAGATACAATATCATCATTTTCAGAC
>CAVJSY010000101.1:0-4865 GCA_963652285.1 Oribacterium sp. | reverse complement strand
TTGATGATAAACATTATGGGGAGGGATAAAAATGAATGGATTTGGTAGTATGTTAAAAGAATACTTAGAATTTCATAAGATTAGTCAGACTGATTTTGCTTCTAGGTTAGATATATCCGTAAAACATATGAATGAAATTCTTAATGAAAATACTAATATTAGTGAAGAGTTAATGCTTGCTATTAGTTTGATTACTGATATTGATGTTAATTTTATTTTCTATGTAGAAAATAAAAAAAGAATTTATAACTATTTAATGAATAATTTTAAAACACCTGCTAATATAAATAAATTTTTAAATAGTTTCTGTTTAAAGGAAATGTCTAATAAAGGATGGATAACTTTAAAGGATAGTGAATCTTTTTCTCAAAATGCTATGGATTTACTTAATTATTTGAAGGTTGCTAATTTTGATATTTTTGATAATTATGTTGATAATAAAGTACTTTATAAGAAGAAAAATGATGCTGATTTAAAAAAGGTATACTTATGGATAAAAAGATGTGATTATTTAATAAGTAATCAAAATGTAGCAATATATAAAAGTAGTAATTTAAAATTGCTATTAGAAGAATTAGAAATAGAAAGAAATAAAGATTTTGATGTATCTAAATTAATTAGTATATTTAATAAATATGGTATATATTTTGTTGTATGTGATGCTTTAGAAGGAAGTAAGGTTCGTGGGTGTATGCTAGTTAAAGATAATAATCCTGCTATATATATGACTTGTTATCTTAAAGAAAAATCTTCATTTTATTTTGCTTTATATCATGAAATAGGACATATTAAATCAGATTATAATGTTTTAAAAAATAAGATTATAGTAGATGATGGAGATAGTAAAGAACAAAAGGCTGATTTATTTGCAATAAATCAGATGATTAAACCATCTGTATGGGATTTAATAATTAATAATTATTCTGAAAGAGAAAAGATATGCAATATTAATAATATTCCTTTATGCTTTTTATATTCAAGGCTTGCTAAAGAAGGATATATAAGTTATAGTAGTGATGAATATCAAAGTCATAGAGTAAAGATTGGATTGTGAGTTATATGAGAGTTATTAGCGGATTTTTAAAAGGAAGAAATATAGTTGGATATGATATAGATGGAACTAGGCCTACTATGGATAGAGTTAAGATGAGTTTATTTGGTAGTATTCAGAATTATATTCCTAATAGTGTGGTTTTAGATTTATTTGCAGGTAGTGGTAATCTAGGAATAGAGGCTATAAGTAATGGGGCTAAATATTGCTACTTTGTTGATAATAATAAAGTAGCATATAAAACTATATTAAATAATATTAGTAATTTTAATATTAATGATAAATGTAATGTAATGCTTAATGATTATCATAAAGCATTACAATATTATAAAAATAACAATATTAAATTTGATATTATATTTATTGATCCTCCATATAAGTATCAAATTATTGAAAATATTATTGATATTGTTAGAGAATATAATTTACTTAATAATAATGGGATACTTGTATTAGAGTTTCAATATGATAAGTTATTAGATGAGTATGATGGTTATTTATTAATCAAAAAGAAAAAATATGGCGACAAATTTGTATATATTTTTCAAAAAACAATTGACTAGTCAATTGTTTTTATGCTATTATATATTTGTAAAGTAAAGGAGGATTAATTTATGAAAATGAAAAGAAGAAAGAAATTAAATAGAAAGGGATTTACTTTAATTGAATTATTGGCAGTTATCGTTATTTTAGCTGTTATTATGGTTATTGCATCAACTTCTGTTATTAGTTCAATGAATTCATCAAAGAAAAAGTCTTTACAAAATAGTGCTGCTGGTGCTGCAGATGCATTTACTACTGCTTTTAGTGAAGCGGTATTGAATAATCAAACAACATTTTATAAAATTACTGGATTGATGGAAGGTACTGCAGACGATACTGTTGTTTCTAGATTGACAAATGTTGAAACTGCTCCGTTGAATATAAATGATAAAGATTATGATTTACCAAACTCTTATATTGTTTATGATGGTTCTAAGGTGAACGTATGTTTTAGCGTTCAGACTTCTAGTCAGTTTTATGTGGCAGCGTACAAATCTAAAAAAGATGTTACTATTGGAAAGTCTAGCAATTCAAGTTCAACTATCCTTACTGGAACTGATTTGTCTGCTCTTAATGGTGCTAAAGCAACTTTGGCATCAGGTACTATGTGGGCTTGTAGTGATGGTACTACTAGTTGGATTGAAGGACAGGCAACTTCTACAACAACAGATGGTGAATAATCAATTTTATTTATTAAGGTTCTTCATGATTTGATGGGAGTTTAAAAAATAGTTTCTCGACAAAATGTTGGGAAACTATTTTTCTAATCTACACGAATTAATGGGAAGTTTTCTTAATAAAGCTACACGATATAATGGGAGTTTATAAATAGAAAAAGTGAGACAAGTTGGCTCACTTTTTAGTATGTAATTGTTGTATAATTAAATTGCGAAAATAAAAATACTAATTACATACACTTACTATGATAACACATATTTATGGTAAAGTGTATTCTTTTTTTGTTCTTTATTTTTGTAGAAAGAGGATAAAATGAATGAAGTAAGCACAATTCATAAAATAAAATGTCCTGTATGTAAAATAAATATACAAGCAGTGTGTATGATTATTTAAAGCCTATTATATATACTAGGTACTGCGTTTATAATTATTTAACTAACGCAGATAGACAAATATAAAAAAATAATATATAATATTATTAGTAAAGTTGAGGTTATATAGATGGAATTAATTATAGGTAGTCATGTATCTTTTAAGAAAGATACTCAGTTATTAGGTAGTGTAGAAGAAGCGATTAGTTATGGATCTAATACATTTATGTTTTATACAGGTGCTCCTCAGAATACTAATAGAGTAGCATTAGATGATAGTCTTACATATAAAGCATATTTACTTATGAAAGAGAATAATATAGCATTAGAGAATGTAGTAGTACATGCTCCATATATTATAAATCTTTGTAATGAGAAAAATTTTGATTTTAGTGTTAATTTTCTAAAACAAGAAGTAGAAAGATGTGAGAAATTAGGTATTATTAATATGGTATTACATCCAGGTAGTGCTGTAGGATTATCAACAGATGCTGCTATTCATAATATTGTTGCAGGATTAAATCTTATCTTAGATAATGATTATAATGTATGTATATGTTTAGAAACTATGGCTGGAAAAGGTACTGAAGTAGGAAGAAATTTTCAAGAAATAAGAAAAATAATAGATGGTATAAAAAATAAAAAAAGAATAGGTGTATGTTTAGATACTTGTCATGTTAATGATGCTGGATATGATGTTAGTAATATAGATAGTTTATTAGATGAATTTGATAATGTTATAGGTCTAAAATATTTGAAATGTTTGCATATTAATGATAGTAAAAATATTATCAATTCTCATAAAGATAGGCATGAGAATATTGGCTTTGGTACTATAGGATATGATAATTTAATTAAAGTTATTTATAATGATAGGTTAGATGGTATTCCTAAAATATTAGAAACTCCATATTTAGGTGTAGATGATGATGCTAAAGAAAAAATTTATCCTCCATATAAATTTGAAATAGATATGATTAGAAATAAAGAATTTAATCCTAATTTAAAGGATGATGTAAGGAAGTATTATAGTAAGTAATACTTCCTTATTCCGAAAAATATGCTAAAACTAGCAAAATTCGGAATAGAAAACATTGACATTAATTTTATTGATGATATAATTTAACTATACGGAGGCGTGTTTTATGGAAATTAAAAGAGAATATTATTTAAAACAGTTAATTGATAAACAAGGCAATGGCTTAATTAAAATTGTTACAGGACTTCGTAGATGTGGAAAGTCATATCTCTTAGATCCTATGTTTAAAAATTATTTGTTATCTACTGGAGTAAATGAAGAACATATTATAAAAATTGATCTTGATATAAGAGAAAATAGTAAGTATTTAGATCCAGATGTTTTAAATCAATATGTAAAAAGTAAAATTATAGATAATAGTAATTATTATATTATCTTAGATGAAGTTCAAAAGGTTAAAGATTTTGAATCTGTTTTAAATGGTTTTTTAAAGATGAGTAATGTTGATGTTTATGTAACTGGTAGTAATTCTAAATTCTTATCTAAAGATATAATAACTGAATTTAGAGGTAGAGGAGACGATATACATGTTTATCCTTTAAGTTTTGCTGAATTCTATTCTGTTTATGAAGGAGATAGGATTTCCGCTTGGAAAGAATATATTACTTATGGAGGTCTACCTCTTGTATTAAATCAAAAAACAAATGAAGGGAAGGTTAACTATTTAAATAATCAACAAAAAAATGTTTATTTAAATGATGTTATTGAAAGAAACAAAATAAAAAATGATAAAGAATTATATGAATTAATTCGAATTATCTCTTCTTCAGTTGGTTCTTTAACTAATCCTACTAAACTTTACAATACTTTTGTTAGTAAAGGAAGTGGTGATTCTATAAGTGATAAAACAATCTATAATTATTTATCTTATCTAGAAGATGCATTTATAATAGAAAAATCATCAAGATATGATATTAAAGGAAAGAAATATATTGAAACACCTTATAAATATTATTTTGTAGATATTGGTATTAGAAATTCATTATTAGGTTTTAGACAAATAGAAGAAAATCATATTATGGAAAATGTTATTTATATTGAGTTAAAAAGACGTGGTTTTAATGTAGATGTTGGAGTAGTTGAAACTATAGAAAAGAATAAACATAAAAAATTAGAAATAGATTTTAGGGATTTTTCAAAAATAAAAGTTACAATTTGACAAAATAAAAACAACGACGTAAAC
>CAVJSY010000100.1:0-5303 GCA_963652285.1 Oribacterium sp. | reverse complement strand
GTGTAGAAATGAGTACAAAAAAGAAAACAACTGAAGTACCAGTAATTGAAAAAGAAGAATTATCTGCTAAAGAATTATATGATAAGAAAAAAGAAGAAAAGTTGAAAGAGAAAGAAAAAAACAAAACAACTAAAAAGCCAAAAAAGAAAAAGAAAAAAACTAGTACTTATGAAACTAGTCTAGCAGGTAGAATATTTGCAATAATAATGTTAGTATTAATGACTTTTTCAATACTTACTTACATTGTAGCGTATTTTAGATAAAAACAAAAGTGTAACATCGTACACTTTTTTTATTTTACCAACATATCATTCTATAATAGCATATACAATACTACCAAAGTTATAACTATTCCAATAACGCCCAATAATACATATGATATAAATCCAGTACTATGAGACTCTTTCAAATTAGTTTGCGCTTCAGAAGCCAAATTATTATCAGCATTTACTTTCTCAGTAGGAACAGAAATTATATTATCTGTATTAACTACTGGAATAATTGAAGTGAAATCCCCTAACAATTCAGAATATTGCTTATTCTCTACCAATACCTTATGAGCATTATTTATTATATAAGATAAACATTTATCTAAATAGCTAAACAATCCTTCTTTAGGTTCAGTTTTAATTTTCTCTAATATATCATTATAAAATATTGGTGTTATCAAAGTAATATTCTCATCATCTATATCCTGATAAATATTAGCAAGTTCATCTTTAACATAAACAATATCATTCTTATTTATATTAATCTTATCAAAATTATCTTTTAAATCAATAGAAATATTTACCAAATTATACTCCATAACCTTAGGTATACTTATATAAAAGGCTATATTATTATCACTTAATAAATATATATCATGTTTATTCAACTCCAGCATCTTTCTTTGTTCCATATCTTCTCCCCTATCCTATTATTAAGTTCATTATAGCAAAAAAAAAGAAAAATGTCATCATTTTTCTAAAATTTTATTCAATTTGTATATTATTATTTTTTATCTTTTAATAAGTCTCTAATTTCTTCAAGTAATACTATATCATCTGGTTTTGCTTTCTTCACTTCTTGTTTCTTAAAAAAATTATTTGTAATCTTAACTATTATAAACACACAATAAGCAGTTATTAAAAATTGTATTACAGCATTCATAATTTGACCTAATCCAAATGAAAAAGTTCCTAATTTTAAAACTAATCCAGATTTAAAACCAATTAATTGACTTACACCATCAACTAATGGATTAATAAAATTTTCTGTAACCGATGTTACAACACTAGTAAATGCACTTCCTATTACAACACCTACTGCTAAATCTATTACATTTCCCCTTGCAATAAACTCTTTAAACTCTTTTATATATTTCATACCTTACTCCATTTCTCCTAAATTTATTTCAGTTTTTTAATTTTATTTTTTCTCTATTTTATAAATTATTCTAATACTTACTAGATAGTCCATAATATTCTTCCATTGTTATCCAATCACCATCATTATATAACTTCTTTGCCAATTCAACACCAACATATCTTAAATGCCAAGATTCATATTGATATCCAGTTATATCTTCTTTTCCCTTAGGATATCTTATAATAAATCCATATAAATAAGCATTTTTATCTATCCATTTACCCTCATCAGTTTTAGCAAACGAATCATCAATAGTATTCAAATCATAACAATATCCTGTTTGATGTTCTGAATGTCCAGCTCTTGCCGAATACTTATCCGCAGCAGCCTCACCATCTCTTAAACTATAATTTTTAAATAAATTTTGTTGTGTATCATAAGACCTATATCCACTAGATATATATAAATTTAAACCTATACTTCTAGCATCTGCTTCCATTTGTTTAAAAGCCTCCATAGTAGTTTTATCTATACAATTTATACAATGTCCTGAAGTAACACTTCCAGAATAAGGATCGACAGGCTCATAAGTTTTAGGTAGAGAATATGTTTTATTTACTATTACATACCCATCCACATAAGTAACTCCATCCTTTATAGTTAGTTTATAGCCCTTACTAGTAGAATACTCGCCATCCTTTAAATCCTTATACTCAGTATAACTAACTGGAGCAGCCTCTAAAGAAACTACCTTCAAAACAAAATCTTTTTCACTAGTATTTCCAGATGAATCTGTAGCAAAATATTTTAAATTATATTCTCCTTCTTTATTTAAGTCGTATTCTCCCTTAATAGATACCTTAATTTCTTCCTTAGAATTATCACTAGCACTAGCGTTATTAAGTATTTCATCTTTACTACCTTTAGTAACAGTTACAGTATCTAACCCCTCAATAACAGGCTTAGTTGTATCAACCACATTAATTTTAAAACTAATATCTTTATTTTTATACTTAATTCTAATAGTCTGTTCTCCAAGTTTTGAAGTATCTATCTTTTCATCTTTGCTCTCTACATTTTTTCTCTCATCTTTTTTTATTAAATCATATAAAGAAACATCGTCATTTATTTCAATTTTTAAATTATCATTAAATATATTAGGTTTTGAAAAATAAATCATCATTATCACTCCTAATATAATAATAATTAATAATAAAAATAATATAACTATTTTAACCTTCTTTTTTACTTTCCTTTTTTTTCTTTTCATACTATCACCTACTAACTACATTATAGCATCTTAGAAAACATTTGTAAATTATATTATTCTGCAAACAGAAATTTTCCCTGAATTTAATTAATACCAATAATTATAATAGTTTAACCTAATTTTTTCCGAAAAAAATTGCTTTTTAAACTTGTATCAAAAAAAAGCGCAAAATACCCCTATCGAAAAATCGGTATTTTTTTAAAAATTTTATTTTATCCCGATGGATTAAATAATTTTATTAATGTTTTATTATAATGAAATTCTCTTTCAAAAACCTTAAATATTATATCCCAAGATATATTTATTTCTATTTTTAATCTATACTTTGTATATAGTTCTAATAGATTAAATACCAAAAATATCATTTGAACTATATAATTAATTGCATTTAACTCTCCTATAAAGATATGATTAATATTATATCTTTGCTTTAGAGTTCTAAAGCCACAATTTTCTATATTCCATCTTGAATGCATTATTTTTAAAATTGTTTCTACATTATGATTCAACATATTTGTTACCACATATAATTCTTGTACATTCTCTTTCCCATTATTATAATTAGTTTCTAATGAGCGTAACACTCTTGCTTTTTTGTCATATCCAGTTAATTCAAATGTATCATCCCATACTTCTTTTCTTGTTACGACTCTTTCATAAGTTGTAACCGTTATAACACTATTTTTCTTAGTTTGAATATATTTATCTTGTAATACCTTATTTCCAAGTTTTATCTCCGTTATTTGTCTTTGTTCTCTTTTTATTTTTGTTTTAGTAACATCTTTCTTTTTAGCATTCTTTGAATATTTGATATCTTTTACTATAGTTTTTTCCACTATTTCATATCTGTTATTTGACTTTCTATTATCAAATAATTGCTTTGCATCTTCATATATATTTTTATTTTTTTCTTTAAGCCTTATTACAAAATACTTATCTGAATCATCTATTAATTTAACTATATTTTGATTTAAATAAAGTGCATCAAATACATGAACATCAATTACTCTTCCTATAAGTTTTTCTGTATCACTCCATATAGATTCAAATGCCTTAGTTTCTCCTATAGTTTTTGCTCTTTCATTTCCATTTTTTGTTGTTACTTTTTCAACTTCTAAAAGCTGTTTTGAAGTAACAATAATATTAGCTTTTTCACCAATGTTCATTCCAACTAAATATTTAACATACTTTCTTATATCATTTTTATCATGTTCTCTTTCAGGCAAACCACTAATATTTTTATTAGTTTCATTTAATTCTACACCATCCCAGCCCATTACACATAGTCCATCAATAGTATTCTTTCTGAATACTTTATTTTCCTTTGCTTTTAATATTAAATCTCGATTAATGTTCTCTAATTGATGATAGTCAGTATCAATAACACAATCTCTAAGTCCATGCATTTTAGGATTATATTCCTTTTTATTATAAATCATTCTTAAATCGAGCTTGTTGTTACTATTAACTGCATTTAAAAGATTAATACTTTTATATCCACACAGGAAAGAAGCAAATAATGTTTTGGCAACAGTGGGTGCTTTTGTTATTGCTTTGTAATTATTTCTCGATAACCCCTTGATTTTTTTTTCAATATCGTATACACTATTTGTGTAAGTGATAAATCTATTTAGACTGATTTCATTTACAATCAACATCCTTTCTATTTCTTTTAATTATTATTGTGTATTTCTATTGTTGTTATAATAATTATATCACAAGAAATAGAAAGGTCAAAATTTGAATTAAATTCGGACTTTTGTTGTCGGTAGCAAAAATCTGAATTTTTCTTTTAATTATATAGAAAAAATCCCTAATAATTTTTTTTTAGGGAAAATTTCTGTTCTGCAAATTATAATATATAATGTATCAACATAAATAATACTCCTAACGATAAAGAAATCATATATATTCTCTTTAAATTATATCCTTTTGATTCTGGTATCAACTCACAAAAAGATATTTGTAGCATTATACCAGCAATTAAAGAAAATAACAATCCAAGTACAAAATCATTTATATAAGGAAATAAAAATATATAAGTAAGTAATGCTCCAAAAGGTTCAGATAATGCTGATAATAATGTATATAAAAAAGCCTTTTTCTTACTCTTAGTAGAATAATATATAGGTACTCCTATAGATATACCTTTTGGTATATTATGAAGTGCTATAGCAGTTGTTAAGGATATACCCAAAGTAGTACTTTTAGTAGTTGATATAAATGTTGCTATTCCTTCTGGAATATTATGTAATATTATAGCGAGCATAGAAATAATTCCTACTTTATATAGATTACCACTATTATTAATATCTGGTATAGATCTATCTATAAGCATAGAAATTATTACTCCTAAAATTATAAATATAAACGAAATAATAGGTATCATTATACCAGATAAACTATTCTTTAGCATATTTATTGATTCTGGTACTAAATCAGTTATAGATACACATATCATTACTCCTGCTGCAAAAGCTAAAGCAGAACATATTATTTTATCTTGATTTTGAACTTTAATATATATAGCAATAAGTCCTAATAAAGTTGATAATCCTGCTATTATAGTTAATACAAATCCCATAGTAACATTAGACATATTAATCACCAATAAATTATATAATAATATATTAATTTTATGATAATTATTAAAATTATAAAGTTACAATACATAGCTATATGT
>CAVJSY010000099.1:0-5311 GCA_963652285.1 Oribacterium sp. | reverse complement strand
ACGACATAGTTTCCTAGTTCTATTAATTTTTTGATATTTTTTTTAGTATTTTCAGTTATGTCTCCATTTGTTTTTCTTAGAGTACCATCACTATCGATTAATATTAATTTTCTCATAATATCACTCTTTCCATATATAATAATAACAGAAAAGTTAAAAAAAAACTAGGGATAAATTAAATATACCCTAATAATTTTAAACTATGCCAAACGAATGGAGATGTATTTTCTTTGGATAACTTATCTATATCAATCCATAATCCTCCATTTGAATCTATTCCATCTGGTGTATCTTTTAGTTTTGTTTCTTTTATTTTTACTTCATATAATATTCCTATATGATGTAAATCTTCTTCTAAGTCTTCTTTAATATTCCAAGTTACATTTACACTTGTTACATCTAATAATTTTTCTTTAATTACTGTAGCATCTATTTCTTCTTTGCATTCTCTATGTAATGCTTGTAATGGTGTTTCTGTATGTTCTATACCTCCTCCTGGTAAATCATATTTTCCAGTATAAGCACCTATTGCTTTTTTTATTAGGGCAATTTTATTGTTATTAATTATTATTGCATATGCTCCTATATGAGTATGTTTTATTGTTTTCATTTTTTTTACCTCCTAATCTATAGAAAAAAAGACAGTATTTCTACTATCTTTGTTCTTTAATCTTATATTGACTTTTTCTTTCTCTTAAGAAATATAATTTAGCACGTCTTACTTTTCCTCTCTTAGTTACTTTTACATAAGCAACATTAGGACTGTTTACAGGGAAAGTTTTTTCTACTCCAATACCACTGATAACTTTTCTTACAGTGAATGTTTCAGAAATTCCTGTTCCTTTACGTGAAATTACAACTCCTTCGAAATCTTGAATTCTTTCTACTTCTTTACCATTTCTTGTATCTTTGATTTTACAACCAACGATTACAGTATAACCTACTCTGAATTCTGGTAAGTCATTTCTTAATTGTTTTTCTGTTATTTGTTCGATTAAATTTTTTGCCATAATAACACTCCTTTTCTTTGAATTTTATGTGTTTATACAATTATAGATCTATATCCAGCGAATTGCCACGTACTTAATTATAGCATAAATATTTTAAAATACAAGGGTTTTAGTCTTTTTCTTTATTTTTTGTTACAATACATAGCTATTATTACAATATTACTTAAAAGTTAATCTCAAACAATAGAGATTAAATAATATTATTGCCAATAATACCTAATACTATTCCTAAGATAAGGCCACAGAATACTTCTATTGGTTTATGACCTACTTCTTCTTTTAAATTTTTTAATTCGCCTGTTAAGTTATCTAGTTTTATTTGTTTTGTTATCTTATTTATTACTTTCGCTTGTTTTTCTGTTTCATATCTAATTCCCATGGCATCATACATTACTATTAAAGTAAATACTGTTGATAAAGCAAAGATTGGAGAAGCAAATCCCATATTTAAACCTATTAATGTTGTTAAACATGATGAAAGAGTGCTATGAGAGGAAGGTAAGCCTCCTGCTCCATCTAATAATCTTATAATACTTACTTTTTTATTAGTTATTATTTCTATTAGAAATTTTAATATTTGACATATTGCTACTGCTACAAGAGGAATTATTATATATTTATATTTTTCCATAACTAACCTACTTTCTTTAACTCACTTAAAAACATTTTACTTTTTAAATATAATCCTGAATATCTTTCGTAATAATCATCTATGAAATTATTTATTTCTTGTTTTATACTTTCTGATATTTCTAATTTTGTTATTTTTGATATGTCTACATAATAAAACATTCTTATTAATTTTATTGTTTTTGGAGAAACTATATTATCATTATTTAGACAATTTTTGCAAATATATCCACCCTTGTAACTAGATATTGTTATTATATCTTTGGTAGAAGAACATATAACACATTTATCTATTACAGGTTTTATACCAAGGTATTCTAGTAATTTTAATTCTAATATATTAGTTATTATTTCTGGATCAAAATTTTCATCTATTTTTTTTAAGCTCGATATTAATAGATTATAAATATTATTATCATTTTCATGTTTGTATATATTTTGTGATAGCTCTAATAGAAATAGAGAATAGCTCATTTTTGTTAAATCTTTTTTGATATTTTTAAATTTATCTATTACATCTACTTCTATTAATGATGGCATTCTGTTTTCAAACCAATTTAGATGAAAATTAGCATATGTTAATTTTGTGGAAGTACTGCCAATTTGACTTTTCATCTTTTTGGCACCTTTTGCTAAAACACCTATTAAGCCATCTTCTTTTGTTAAGATGTTTATTATTTTGCTACTTTCTTTATAATCTACTTCACTTACTATTATTCCTTCTACTTTTTTAATCATTTTCTTTAATTACTTCATCATTCTGCATATTTTTATATTTTATATAATATTCTATTTTCCCAGTAGTTTTAAATAACTGCCATATATCATTTTTATTCATTGTTATCACCTATTTCTATATTGGGGATTATTTTTATTTTTTATACAGCATATTATATATTTTTATTAAAATCTTCATACCCTATTTGATTTAAAAATCTATCTTTCTCTTTCCAATTTGGTACTACTTTTACAAATAAGTCTAAATAAACTTTTTTGTCTAATAATTCTTCAATATCAACTCTTGACTTTATTCCTATTTCCTTTATCATTTGTCCATTTTTTCCTACTATTATTTTCTTTACACTTTCTCTATCTACTATAATATCTGCTGAAATGGAAATGTTGTTTTTATCTTCTTCAATACTATTTACTAATACTGTAACTGAGTGTGGTATTTCATCCTTAGTAAGATTTAATATTTTTTCTCTTATTAATTCTCCTACTTCAAAATTAACGCTGACATTTGTTACTGTATCTTCATCATAGTATGCAACGGTATCTGTTAAATATTTAGATATTGTTTTAATTAAATCATCTATATTTTTATTTTTTGTTGCTGATAGTGGAATTATTTCTTCGAAGTTATATAAATCTTTGTATTCATTTATTAGTGGTAATAGTTCTTCATACTTAATTTTATCTATTTTATTTAAAATTAGTATTACTTTACTATTATTTTCTTTTAATTTATCTAATATAAATTTATCTCCAGTTCCAAATTTTTGAGTGACATCTACTACAAATAATACCAAGTCTACATTATCAAGCATTACATAAGCTTGCTCATTTAAAATTCTACCTAATTTATTTTGAGGTTTATGTATTCCTGGTGTATCTACAAATATTATTTGAATATCATCTTTAGTATATATTCCCTCTATTAGATTTCTGGTTGTTCCTCTTACGTCTGATGTTATTGCTATTTTTCTTTCCATTATTGAATTTAGGAGTGTACTTTTTCCTACATTAGGTCTTCCTACTATTGTTACATATCCACTTTTCATTTTAAATCATCCTCATTAAATGGATAAGGGCACATTTCTTTAATTGTATGAATTTCTGTTTCTCCTTTAGGGTTCATTGCAATAACTTGTTTATCACCTTCAAAAAATTCTAGCATAACTTGTCTACAAATCATACAACTCATACCTATTTTATTATTATCACACATTACATATATTTTTTCAAAATCTCCTTTTTTATAGCCATTTGCTATGGCTTGTATTATTGCATTTCTTTCAGCGCATATTCCTGCTCCATACGATGCATTTTCTACATTTACTCCACAAAACTCTCTTCCATCTTTCATTACAACTATACTACTAACTCTGAAATTTGAATAAGGGCTGTAACTATTATCTAATAATTTAATTAATTTTTCTTTCATATAAATTCCTCTTTCTTTTATTTTATTAAAGTATGTTAATTAACTTTGGTAAAAATATAATTATTCCAATTATTACTGAAAACATACTCATTACAAGAACAGCGGCTGCTGCTACATCTTTAGCAATTTTAGCTAGTTCTTCATATTCTTTTGTAACTAAATCTACAGTTCTTTCAATAGAGGTATTTACTATTTCTAAACAAAGTACCATAGATATTGTTAATATTAATACCAACCATTCTGATAAGGATACTTTTAAAACAAATCCTAATATAGTTGCTAAAGCTCCAAAAAAGATTTCTATTTTAAAGTTTCTCTCTTTGGAAGATACATATCCAATTCCGTCTAAAGCATGTTTCATACTCTTTATAAAACTTCTTTTACCTTGTAATTTGATATTCATTTAATAAATCCTCCTGAAGTGCAAACATTACTTTTTCTTCTTCTTCTTCCATATGATCATATCCTAATAAATGTAATATTCCGTGGGTTGCTAAAAAGCAAACTTCTCTTAATCTTGAATGATTATACATTTCTGCTTGCTCATAGGCAGTGTCTATAGATATATATATATCACCTAATACTCTTATTGGCTCTTCTTTATCATCATCGTTATCTTCTAGTGCAAAGGATATTACATCTGTTGGTCTATCTACATTTCTATATTCTTTATTAATTTTATGAATTTCTTCTTTAGTTACAAAGATTACATTAAATATAGCATCTTCTATATTTTGTTTTTTTGTAACAAATTCTATATATTTTTGTAAATCTTCTATTTCTTTTATATCTTTATTTGTATTATTAATTATTTCAAACATTTTAATCCCTACCTTACTATTTTACTAAATTGATTTAATATATTTAAATTAAACGAAAACATTATTATTGCTATTATTAATATTATTACCAATATATTTATTATTGTATCATTTTTAAATATTTTTGGTAATCTTTCTTTTATACTGTCTGTTATTATATATATACCACTTCCTATAATACCTCCAATTGTATTTAATATTATATCATCTACATCAAATGTTCTACCGATATTTAACTGTACTATTTCAATTGTTGTAGATACTACTAATGTTAATAGCATTGATGGTATTATTTTTTTATTTTTTAAGTAGAATGATATAAAGTATCCATATGGTAAGAATAGTAATACATTACCTATTATATTTTTAACAAATAATCTGCTACCAATATTATATCTAAATATTTCTTTAAATGGTATAAAATTAGAAGTACCAAAATTTACATCTTGAAATGTTACTACTTCAAATAGACACATTATATATAATATAAATATCAGATTAAATATTTCCTTATGAAGTACAAACTTTTTTTTATATTTTATTAAATATGATATTCTAAGAGTACATGCTATTACAGTAATAATTATTATTACTGGCAATAAATCTGGCATTACTTCAACAAACATATTTTGTATCATTTTGAGCATTATATCACACTCCTTATTAAATATTTTTAATATCCT
>CAVJSY010000098.1:0-3536 GCA_963652285.1 Oribacterium sp. | reverse complement strand
CTATTAATACTCCTGGTATTTTTATTTTTGGATACATGTAGTAATTATTTTCTTCTTTTATATCTTTTACATTTTTAATATTTTCTTTTAAATTTTCTGTTATAGTATTTGCTAATAACTTATTTTCTTTATTTGTTGTAGTGTAAAATACTTGAATACCTTTCCAGGTTGAAACCGTTGACGAATTTAAATGAATCGATATGTATAAATCTGATTTTGAGTCATTTATTATTTTTGCTCTATTATATAAATCATTTCTTTTTCTATTTATTGTAGATGATGATAGATCATAATCTCCATCTCTTGTTTGAAATACATATGCTCCTTTTTCAGTGAGATATTTTTCTAATAATTTTGATAGTTGTAAATTTAAGTCTTTTTCTATTATATCTCTAGATATAGCGCCCGAATCCTTACCGCCGTGTCCTGCGTCTAAGTAGATTGTTTTTCCTAGTAATGAATAATCATTTATTATGGCATTTGTTTTTGATAAGGCAAATATTGATATTAAAGTTATTACTAGTAATAGTGATTTGTATTTTTTCATTATATCACCTAAATAAATATATGAAATAATAGTGAAAAATATAAATTATAATTATTATTATGTATTTAATTAAGAAAAGATACTTTTTCAGTATCTTTAATCATTTATATTTATCACTATTTTTCTAATCTTTTGTAAACAATTTATACTACTTTTGTTCTTTTTTTTGATGTTTTATATACACTAATAATAAAAACAATAACACACATACTAACACATATAACGTAAATACCAAATATTAATGCAATTATTCCTTCAGTGCTATATCCATAGTTTGCAATTATAAGTCCAATTAATGATAATTGAAATCCAAGTCCAAGTACAAATATAAATCCAATAAGAAAAACTAACATAAATGATTTTTCTTTAAATGTAAGTCCTTTTTTTTTAGAGGTAGTAATACTTTCTGGTCTAACTAACTTTGAATTGCAAACTTCACATCTTATATTTGTATTTTTGTTTTCAGAGCCACAATTAGGGCATTTAATAGTAAACATTATTTACCTCCAATCTAATATCATGTGAAAGATGACTACCAAGAGCCACCGCCACCTCCTCCTGAACCACCGCCAGATGAGCCACCACCAGACGATGATGAACCTCCAGAGCTACTAGATTCACTTGTGGTCATAGAACTTTGCGCTGATTTCATTGTTGTATCTATAAAAGTTTCAAAAGAAGTAACATTAAAATTCGTACTGCTATCATACCAAGATGGTGCTTGTAATGAGATTGTTTCAAACTTCTCAATCCATTTATTTGACACTCCAAGTACATAGGTATATGGTAAGATATCATAAAAATAATTAGGATTTTCCATTACCATTGCTTCTAGTTTTTCTTTTTCTGCTGTTTCTAAGAAGGTTTTAAAGCCTTTTATTTTTCCTAAATATTCATTGCCATATGCTGTTCTTTTAGGAAAAATTTTTATTATGCGTACTATTATTGCAATAACAATAGTCCCATATATAAGGCCAATAAGACATTTAGGTTCATTTATTGAGCCATTTATGAAATTGTTCAAAAAATTATTGTCATAAAAGTAAGGAGCAATTATTATTATAAATAATATAATTGTATTAAACCACATGAAAATATTTTTTTTATTAATTGAGTTTTTTTCGAATATTTTTTCTTTATTTTCTTGAATATTTATATCTCCAAGTATTTTATATACAGTATGATAAAATCTACCATATAAATCTTCTGATGTAACTTCAACTAGTTTTTTAGTCTTTTCATATTTATCTTTATATTCATCAATGTTTAACAAATCTATTTCTATTTTTCCCTTAGAGTCTTTTTGAAATTTAGAAGTATCAATATATTTTCTTGTAAATAAATCATCTAAAAATAATTTTTCATTAATATTATTTCCATCATAATCTTTTAACTTTCTTAATTTAAATCCTTTTTTTGTCTCTTTAATACTTATATAGCCTAAATTAGCTAGATATATTAATAGGGATATAACATCTTTACTATCTGCAATTCCTTTATATAAAAATCCTACTTCAAGACTATTAAATCCACTAGGAGGATAAAACTCTATTGTCTCAACTGGTTTATCTCCTTTTCCATACTTATACCACATAATTATAGAAATTATTAAAAATATCAATGGAACAATATAAATGATATCTAATAATTCTATTCCTAATCTAGCATTAACAAAATAGCCTTCGGGTAATTCACATCTAACCGTTAATGCTTCTTCTGCTGATAATGCTCCATTATAGCTACCAGTTATAATATTGCCGTTTACTACATAATTAATATTATCATTTGTAGTATTCCCATTTTTACCACTTGAAAAACCTAAGGTACTGGAATCAAAATCTTTAGGCATAGTAATTTTAAAAGTTATATTTTTAATTGTGACATCCCAGTCATTACCTATAATATTAAAATAAAATTCATCTTTATCCTTTAATGGATCTTTTCCTATATTATAATTATAACTAATAGTATAGTTTTGTTTTCCAATCACAGTATTTGATTCTGATCCGATTTTAATTACATAATTACCATCAGATTTTGATGTTGTATATTCGTTATCTACTTTTAAATGAGTAATCCTTGCTCTATTTGTTGTGCTACTTCCATCTAATCTATTTACTGTATTTTTTAGTGGTATTTTTCTATATATACCATGTTTTGAGGTATAAAAATTCGCTGTAATTTTTTCTGTAATATCAAATGTATTATTTTCATTTACAACAATATTAATATCATAAGCATCAATACAATAACTAAAATCAGTTGCTCCTAAAACCTTATTAGGTAGCATTAATATAATTAATACTATAAATATTTTATATATTTTCTTCATAACAAACACCTATAATTTTACTTTAATATTTTCACGTTCATTTTCGCTTGCTTCAAACATATTTTTAGTTTTATAGCCTAATATGCTAGCAACTATGTTACTCGGAAACATTTGAACTTTGTCGTTAAAATTTCTAACTGTTCCATTATAATATTTTCTTGCATTTGCAATATCATCTTCTACTTTAGTTAATTGGTTACTCAAATCTTTAAAGTTTTCATTTGCTTTAAGTTCTGGATATGCTTCTGCAATTGCCATTAATTTGGTAATTTCTTGTGATATTTTATTATTAACTTTAACTTTATCATTAGTATTCATTTTATCATAAGAATTATTTCTAAGATTAATTACCTCTTCTAAAGTTTCTTTTTCGTGTTTTGCATATCCCTTTACTGTTTCTACAATATTTGGAATTAAATCCCACCTTTTTTTTAAATAAACATCCATTGTGGAAAACGCTTCTTCTACTCTATTGTTTAACTTTACCAAACTATTATAAGTTGAAAATGTAAATAACAATATTATTACTACTGCCGCTACTATGTATAACCACATATCATCACACTCCTTCTATTGTAATTATAACATATTTTATTGTATTTTTATTATTTTTTCGGCAAGCAACGTTAATTTTTGATTACCAAGTATATTATATAG
>CAVJSY010000097.1:0-2142 GCA_963652285.1 Oribacterium sp. | reverse complement strand
ACTCTATATAGAGTATATCACATTTATTTTAATTTTGTAAATGATTTTCCATTATTTTCAGAATAATTTTCAGTATATTTAATCATCTCAGATATCTTTTCTTTTAATCTAGGACTTATAGTTTCTATATAAGATAATACTTTATTTTCTAAATTATTTTTATTTATCGTAGATGATATTAATCTTTCTAATAAGTTAAAATCTTCATCTTTATAATTTTTCCTTAGATATAATTGTCTTTGTTTTATTCTTTCATCTTTTTTGAATAATAGCATTTTATCTTTATCTATAACAAAGTATGTTTCATTCTTTTTAGATAGATTATATAATTTATATTTTTTATTATTATAATCTAGATTTAATAAAATCATGCTATTGTCGCTATCGAAATATATAATATGTATACCATTATCATTTTCTTTTATTAATAAATTATCACAAGGTATGTATATAAATTTTTGATTAGATGCATTTATAGATAATAATCTATTTCCACTTAGATTAACTCTATAAGATGTATTATTAGATAAATAAGATAGGATTTTGTTTTTTTCTAATATATTTATATTTTCTTCACATAATATTAAAGATATTAGTGATATAGTTTTATTCATTTAAAAAACCTCCTAGTAATTATATGTTTTTTAAATGATTCTTATTTATATTATGCAAATTTTTTTAATTTTTTTGTTAGTAAAAAACTACCAAGATATATTTTTTATATCTTGAATAAAAATATTTTAATAGTAGATATTAATAGTGGGTGATTAAAATGGGAAAGAAAAAAAATTCTAAAAACAAGAATTCAAAATGCAACAACAATATGAGTGGTTCTAAAAGTATGAACGATAGCTCTATTAACATGAATGAAAATAATTCTTGTAAAAACACTCTTAATTAGAAAAAACGCGTGAAGCGTTTTTTTCTATGTAAATATAATCTTAACTGTTATAGTAGATATTATTATACATATTAAATCTGTTAATAGTCCTATTAAAAGTGAATACTTAGTTTTTTTTATTCCAACTGATGAAAAATAAAGACTTATTATATAAATAGTAGTATCAGTACTTCCTTGAATTACTGAGGCAATTCTGCCTATTAAACTATCTGGACCATTAGTTTTTAAAATGCTATTACATACTACTAAAGAAGAACTACCAGAAATTGGTTTTAATAAAGATAGCGTTAATAATTCTTTGGGAAAATGTAAATAAGAAAATATTGGAGATAAAAATGAGGTTAAATCTGTAATGATATTACTTTTTAATAATACATTTATAGATATTATCATTGCAAATATTGTAGGAAAAATTTTTAAGGTTAAGTTTAGTCCTTCTTCTACACCATTTAAAAATACTTCATATATATTTACTTTTTTATATAAACCATAAATTATTATTAATAATACTATTGTAGGAATTAAATAATTAATCATATTTTTTCCTCCAAATGAAATAAAATAATCTATCTAATAATAGTCCTATGAAACAAGAAGAAAAAGATGATATTAATGAGGCAGAAAGAATTTCTGTTGGATTTGATGATTTATTTAATATTCTTAAACTTATTACTGTTGTTGGTATTATTGTTACTGAGGCTGTATTTATTACTAAGAATGTTATCATACTTCTAGTAGCAGTATCTTTTTTATCATTTAATTCTTGCATTCTTTTCATAGCTTTTAAACCAAAGGGAGTTGCAGCATTTCCTAGGCCTAACATATTCATAATTATATTAGATGATATTAATGATATGGCTTCATTATCTTGTATTTCTGGAAATATTATATTTACTACTTTTGATATTTTTTTAGCCATTTTATCTAATAATCCGCTATGACTTGCTATATTCATTACTCCTAACCATAAACACATTAGAGGTATTAATTTGATAATCATATCTATAGCACTACTGCCTGATGTTAATAATTCTTGATTAATATTTAGAGTATTATTAGTGAAAAAACTATAAACTATTCCTATTAATAGAAATAATCCCCATATATAATTAATCAAGAGAATATTTCCTTTATTTTAGTAAGTATACTTTTTTTAGCTTTTATATTTTTACTCTTTACATAAATATTTTCTGTATAGATAAGATTATCATTTAAATATATTTCATCTACTCCTACTACAT
>CAVJSY010000096.1:0-2542 GCA_963652285.1 Oribacterium sp. | reverse complement strand
TACAAAGTTTCTTATTAGAAAATTAAAATTAAGTATAAAACCTAAAAATACAGATATGATACTAGGAGAAAAAGTAACAGGAAAAGAACAATTTCAGATAGATATTATTTTAAATAGAAATAAACATAAACTAACTAAACCATATACTGGAGACTATAGCATTATAAAAGTAGCCCTTATTTCTAAAAATAAAATTCCAAATAAAAATAAATATGAACTAGTTTTGAATTTTAATTTATAATTAGTAAATAAATAGAAGAAAGTTATTGTTATATTAAAAGAGAAATGTTATAATTTTATAGAAAGTAGGTGTCTAATGAAATATAACAGAGTATTATTAAAAATAAGTGGAGAATCATTTAAAGGTAAAAAGGAATATGGAATAGATTTTGAAAAAATATTAGAATATGCTAAAGTTATAAAAGAATGTAGAAGTAAAAATGTTGAAGTAGCAGTAGTAATTGGTGGTGGCAACATTTGGCGAGGAAGAGATAATCAAATGATGAATAGTTGTGCTTCAGATGATATAGGAATGCTTGCAACAGTTATGAATGCCATATCTTTAAAAGAAGCATTATTGCAATTAGGTGAAAAAGCAGAAGTATTAACCTCAATTCAAATGGATAAAATAGCAACATTTTATAACAGAGAAACAGCGTTAAATTTGCTTAATCATAAAGTAATAACAATATTTGCATCAGGTATAGCAAATCCTTGCTTTTCAACTGATACAACAGCAGCTTTAAGAGCAATAGAAATAAATGCCGATATAATATTAAAATCAACTAATGTAGATGGTGTATATGATAGCGATCCAAAAAAAAATATTGATGCAGTAAAGTTAAATAATATAACATATCACAGTATAATAGAAAATAATCTAAATGTAATAGATTTAACAGCGGCTTCATTATGCCTAGAACATAATATACCAATGCTAATTTTTGATGGAACAAATCCCTATAACATTATCAATGCTTTAGAAAAAGAAAATATAGGCACACTAATAAATAATTAAGGAGGAATTTATGAATATAATTGATAGATTGAAACAAAGAGCAAAAGAAAATAAAAAAACAATAGTATTACCAGAAACTATGGATATAAGAGTATTAGAAGCAGCAGAAATAGTATTAAAAGAGGAAATTGCAAATATAATTTTAGTTGGAGATCCAAAAGAAATAAAAGAGCAGAATCCAAATTTAAATCTAGATAATGCTAAAATAATAAATCCTAATACTGATGAATTAACAGAAAAATTTATTAATGATTTGTACGAATTAAGAAAAGAAAAAGGACTAACCAAAGAACAAGCCAAAGAATTATTATTAACAGATAATATGTATTATGCATGTATGTTAGTAAAAGAAGGATTAGCAGATGGAGCAGTATCAGGAGCTTGTCATTCAACTGCAAACACTCTAAGGCCAGCATTACAAATTTTAAAAACAAAGAAGGATGTAGATTTAGTATCAGCATTTTTCCTAATGGAAGTACCAAATTGTGAATATGGAAGTAATGGCACATTCATATTTGCTGATTCTGGTTTAGTTCAAAATCCTAATCCCCAAGAGTTAGCAACTATAGCAAAAACATCAGCAGATAGCTTTGAATTACTAGTAGAAAAAGAACCTTTAATTGCAATGTTATCACATTCTACTAAAGGAAGTGCCCATCATGCTGATGTAGATAAAGTAATATCTGCTACAAATATAGCTAAAGAAAAATATAAAGATTACATGATAGATGGGGAATTACAACTAGATGCAGCAATTGTACCAGAAGTAGCAAAATCAAAAGCCCCAGATTCTAAAGTTGCAGGACATGCAAATGTATTAATATTTCCTGACTTAGATGCTGGAAATATAGGATATAAATTAGTACAAAGATTAGCCAAAGCAGAAGCCTACGGTCCAATAACTCAAGGAATAGCAAAACCAGTAAATGACTTATCAAGAGGATGCAGTAAAGAAGATATAGTAGGAGTAGTAGCAATAACAGCGGTTCAAGCAAAATAAAGAAGGTAAGATATGAGTAAAGTTAGTAAAAAGAAAACAAATAAAAAACAAAAATTAAACCTAAAAAAATATATTACTAAGAAAAATATAATATACTTAATTATAGCTATTTCTGATATTTTCTTGATAATATATTCTGCTAGAAGAAACATGATAAATTATGTAAAAATAGAAAATAAAAAAATGTATCTAGGAGCAAAAACTAATTTAATATTCGGAAGAAATTATATATCATTAGTAACTACATTAGTAGTATATATATATACATTACTAATAAATAAAGTTTATTTTAAAAAGAAAATAAATATTAAAAATTATATAATATTTCTAATTTTATTATTGTTATCAAACTGTCTTATCTTTTATATATTTACAAATAGAGTATATTAATCTAAGTATTAGTATACTTTTTGTATAAGTTTAACCGCTTAGCCCTATCACATCTATAGCGGATCCATCACCTAAAAATTATTATTACTTTTTACTAGTATTATGATATAATTATCTTATTAAAGGAGTAGATA
>CAVJSY010000095.1:0-10660 GCA_963652285.1 Oribacterium sp. | reverse complement strand
TATTTAAATCTATTACTACAAAGGCTTGAGGATATATAACATTATCATCCCATTTAGGAATACTATAATTTAAATAATTTCTATTCTTTAATGAAGTCATAACATCAATAAATTTCATCTTATCTTCCATATATGCACGTTTTTTCTTTTTATTTTTATTCTTAACCATTAAAAGAATAATTACTAATATTAAAAGTACTGCTAAAGAAAATACTAAAATAGAAATAATTTCTTTTAATCTGCCATCATACATTCCAATAGATGTATTATATTTACCGCTAAAATCATTATAATCTGTCATAGAAACATAATAATCAAATAAACTAGCAAATGTCTTATTTTTACCACTAATAACAAATGGAGTTTTATCCAAGTTACCTTCATATACTATCATGTAATCAGATAATTTCTCACTACTATAATAATTATACATCTCTTTATCGATTAATATAATATCATTATCTTTTATACCTCTAAGTAAAGAATCTGTATCATTATATCTTGTAGCGTTAATTCCTTTTAATTTTAAAGCTTCATCTAACTTACTATTTTCTACTACTGATACTTCATATTTTTTTAAGCTAGCAAGACTACCTATATTAATATGTTCTTTTGCTAGTATTACATAAGAAGAATTAACAACGTTATTAGTAATATAAAAACTACTTCCTAAAGATTTTAAATCAAAATTACCAAAAGCAAAATCAATATCTCCATTAATTAATGCTTGTTTTAAATCTGAAATATTATTATATTTTACTACTTTTAATTCAACATTAGCAATACTTTGAAACTCTTTTAAATAATTAGAAATAATACCAACAAACTTATCGTTATCAGCATTTTCAAAAGGCATATCAACAACATAACCATAAGTATATACAGAAGAATTATAATTAACTCTATCAACATCAGTATATGATGAATTATCAAAATAAGCATCTAGAAATCCTGTACTATAACTATCACTTAAATATTTATCTTTATAATCTAAATAGAATTTAGATATAATAGAATATAAATCATTATCAGTAACTTCTAATACATATTTTTTAGAAATATCACTAATATGATAAAGAATACTTAAATTATTTTTAACAATCTCTTGCATATACATAACATTTGGAATAACAAGATAAGATACTTCCTTATCATTATAGCCTTGAATTAATTTATCAATATCATCATAATTAGTAACATTATCACTATTTATATCTAAATAATATAAAATATCATTTTTATCACTAGTTAAAATACCTACTTTAGAATCTTTTATATCATCTATAGAAGATATAGTATTTTCCTCATTTGATCCTACTATAACATAAGTATCTTCATAGAAAAGTATTTGATTATCTGATAATTTGTCTTCATTATTTAATATTTTAAAAGCAAAATTACCATAACTTACCTCTTTATTAGATAAAGTATAAGAGTTTTTATTAAATTCTATATTATATTCTTCACTAAATTTATCTAAAAAATCAAATACTACTCCTTTACCACCATTACCATATATAGGAATATCATTAAATACTGTTACATCTACTACTTTATTAGCATTATCATTAATCCATTTCTTCTCTAAAATAGTAAGTCCAGAATTACCAATAGATGTATTTAATGCAAAAACTAATACTGCTACTACTACTAATACTACAATTACAGAAATTGTAATAATTTTATTAGCTTTTTTATTTTTCATATCATCACCTAACTTCTAGTCCAAATAATTTCTGAATCAGATGAATTTTTTGCACCTATACTAGCCCAAGCATCATCTTTTTCTGAATCTTCATTAATAACAAATTCAAAATCATAAAAAGCTTTTTCTTCATCTTCAAAGTTATCCATAGCACCACTTGCTATTTCTTTAGCCTTAGCTAAATCAGTACCTTCTTTATAAGAAATATCAATATAAACAATCTTACCTTGTATTCTAACTTTGGCACTACTTACTTCTTCATTTTCTGAAATCTTATCTTTAATTTCAGATAAATCTTTTTTAGATAGTTCTACTTTTTCAATACCCTCTAATCTATCTCCATATTTAGAAGAAGTATTAATACTCATCTTTAGGAAAAAGATAAGCATTACTATAATAGCTATTAATGCTATTACACAAAGAATAAATAAAACAATATGTCTTTTAATTAACCCCTTAATTTTTTTTAACATTTTCACACACCTCTTTATAATAAATTATACAATAAATTATATGATTTAGCAATTATTTTTCACTTGTATATTTAGAAATAAATTCATCTTTATACTCTAAAAATTTATCTTCCTTTATAGATTCTCTTATTTCTTCAGTCATTTTTATTAAGAATCTTATATTATGAATAGATAAAAGTCTAGCACCTAAAGTTTCATTGGCAACAATTAAGTGTCTAATATAAGCCTTAGTATAATGTTTACAGGCATAACAATCACAAGTGTCTTCTATAGGAGTAAAATCTTCCTTATATTTAGCATTTCTTAAATTAATCTTACCATCTCTACGGAAAGCATGACCATGTCTAGCAAGTCTAGTAGGAAGAACACAATCAAACATATCTACACCACGCATAACGCCCTCTAAAATATCGACTGGTTCCCCTACTCCCATCAAATATCTAGGTTTATCTATTGGTAAATAAGGAATGGAATAATCAATAGCTTTATACATATCTTCTTTAGATTCACCGTCATTAGCAACTCCTCCGATAGAATAACCATCAAAGCCAATCTTAACTGTCTCTTCTGCAGAAAATTTTCTTAAGTCTTCATATGCTCCACCTTGAACTATTCCAAATAAACTTTGTCTTTCATTATTAAATACTGCTTTTCCTCTTTTAGCCCATCTAATAGTACGTTCTACACTATTCTTTAAATACTCATAAGTTGCACTAGCAGCAGGACATTCATCAAAACTCATAGCAATATCACTGTCAAGTTTATTTTGGATTTCAATAGATTTTTCTGGAGTTAAAAATAAGTGCTCTCCATTTAGATGATTCTTAAAATGAACTCCTTCTTCACATATATCTTTCTTTTTGTTTTTAGCTAAAGAAAATACTTGGTATCCACCACTATCAGTTAATATTGGTCCATCCCAATTCATAAATTTATGAAGTCCTCCAGCCTTATTAACAATATCCTCTCCTGGTCTTAACCATAAATGATATGTGTTAGAAAGTATTATTCCAGAATTTACTTCTTTTAATTCTCTAGGATCCAATGTTTTTACTGTAGCTTGTGTACCTACTGGCATAAACATAGGAGTTTCGTAAGTACCATAATTAGTTTGAATAGTACCATATCTAGCTTTACATTTACTATCATTATGTAATAAAGTATATTTTATCTTCATATTAATCCTTCTTTCGACATCACTAATTATAACATATTAACTTTTTTTACGCAAATCAAAATCGGCCAGTACTAATATAAATATTGGCCGTGATTAAAATATAAATAATAATTTGTTATTCAATTATGTAGGGGCTATCAACTGTTCCATTACCAGAAGATATTTCAGTACTTGAAACTAAAGAAACAGAAGGACGTACGCCAATCTCCCAATCAGTATTATTGACACCAGTGTAGCCAATACAACCATCCGCACCTTCAGCAAATACACCAGCATCAATATTTACATATACGTGAGGTGATAAAAACCACATACCATTTCCAGTATAAAGATAATAACTATCATTAGCTACACCAAATGCACCTCCTGCTAACATTACTTCATCTGTAGTCATTATCCCTACAGGATAAATTAAAGAACCATTTCCAGTACTTGTACTAGTTGTAAATTTATCTATATCTCTAGAGCAAGTTAAACTTGGACTATATTCATTCCTTACACGATTATATGCAGAAAATTGTAAATCATAATTACTAACCTTACTATCAGGATCCCAGCCATTTTTAGCATATATACTTCTATCACTACACCATACTGTATCTTCTAATTTATTTGTATAACTAGTCATATTATTACTATACCAAGTATCTATTACAGTTTTTATAGTAGAATCATTAGTATTATGATCTAACATTTCTGATAAAGCATCCTCTACCTTTTTTCCATTGCTTAAAGTTATATAGTATGCTACTTCTCCCTCTAAATAAAATATATAATATACAGTACTCCCACAAGTAGGAGATGAATTAAAACAAGTATAGTGATAACTCCTAGAATTACCACCATCAGTATAATTACCTGCAGTTATTGTATTAGGATTATTTAAAGTGTATACCCCATTAGAATATGTTACATCTTTACCAAAGGAAAATTCATCAGATGGCATATCCAAATAAAATTCACTATACGTATATAATGTTCCATACATATAACCTACATATGCAGGTGAATTATAATTAGTATTAAATGCACTTGTACCTATACTAGTATTTGAGCCTGTATTATTACAAGTACCATTATTAGGTACTCCATTATATATTAATTTAATACCACCTGTTTCTGTAGTTCTCACTATCTTCCAACAGAAGTTTGCAAATAATACATTATTATCTACATCTCCTCTATAATAATATATAGGATTAGCATCATCTTCTGTACCACTTCTAATATATATTCCTTTACCATTAGTATCAGAAGATATTTGTGAGAAATCTATATTAGTATCTAATGTAGCGTTAGATGCTAATATAGTATATAAATTATTAGAATTAGTATTATTACATATTTCATTAGTGGATTTTGCTTCTGCATATATTTTACCTGAAAAACTAGTTTGTAAATAATTATTATTTATTTTACTAGCATCTAAATAGAAATATATCGTGAATGTAATAGAATTAATTTCCTGAATATCAAAATTATCATATAGAGTAGTTATACCAGTATTTGTTATACTACCAGATTTAACTTCATTTGTACCTTGATATATTTTATAACTCAATCCCCCAGAACTCAAATCTATAGAAGAATTAATATTAGCAGATATAGAACCTTTGCCACATATATCACAATTTATATTTTTTGATACAGATAATGTTGTATATACAGATTTATCTTTATCAAAAGATGTTAATGCAACTAAACCATCAGTAAAATTAATATCTTGCCCCTTAGTATAATTAACCTTAAAACATCTTGTAGTACCAGATATTAAAGTATTACCACTACTCCATGTATTAATAGCATAAGTAGTTCCAAAAGATAATATAAATACTAATACTCCTATAATAATAGTAAATTTTAATTCTACCTTTCTTCTATAAAAAGGAAGTTTATCTATTAAATTAGAATTTTGCCCCCCCCCCCATTTTAACCTTTTGTTAACCATACTTATCTACTCCTTTTTTTAGTACTCATACCATTTTCCTTCTTTTTTTAATTTAGCAATAATATTGCTTTGTTCAGATGAAGTTTTACTAAAGTAAACCTTCTTATCTTTATCCGCTACAAAATAATAATAATCGCTATCGATTGGCTCAATTACTGCTTTAATAGCACTAATAGAAGGATTACTAATAGGGCCTATAGGTAATGTTTTAAAAGTAGCACATCTAGTATTATAATCATTACAATCACTAATTTCACTCTTATATAAATCTCTTTCACCCATATCAATTTTAGCAGCATAATAAGTTGTAACATCACTACCTAAGGACATATTACTACTAAGCCTATTTAAAAATACTGAGGCTACACCAAATCTATCATCTTCAGTAATTGCTTCCAACTCAACCATTGAGGCTAAAGTTAAAATTTCATGTACTGATAATTTATTATCTTCTATTTCACTTTTATATTTATTTAATTGTTTGCTTGTTTCATCTAATAAAATTTTAAATATTTCACTAACACTAACATCTTTAGATTTTAAAGAATAAGTATTAGGAAATAAATAACCCTCTAATGGATAGTAAATCCCTGCTTTTTCTATATCACTAGTTAAAAACCAGTATTCGTTGGTTAAACTATCTATATAACTATTATCATTTAATAGATTAAAAACATCTTCCTCTTTGTTATTAGTATTATTAGCAATAATAGTAGCAACTTTTCTCATATTAATTCCTTCTGGGAAGGTAATACTAACCCCCTTAACAACTGAACCATCATTAGAAGATAAAATATCTACTATTTTTCTAACTCCCATATTTTTAGATAATTCATAATCAGCAGCCATTAAATTAGTCTTACCAGTAAGTCTAACGTATATTTGAAAAAACAACTCATTTTTTATTAAATCTTTATCTTTTAAAGTTTTAGCAATATCACTAACGCTTCCCTTTTCTATAGTAACAGGGATAAGTGTATCATCATTGCTAACCTTACCAAGTTCAAAATTAAAAAGTGTACAGCAAAAAACAACAACACTAAATACAAAAATTAATACCGATAAATAAATATTTCTATAAACTCTCAAATCTAATCACCTACTATTCTAAAGAAAAAAGAATATTATTTTTCAGTATCCTTTTTGCTTTCTTCTTGAATAGATTCTAATATTGTTTCAATAATTTTCCATTCTCTTTCTGTTTCAATTGGTAATAATTCTGTGTTATCACCTTTTGGATCATATACAGAAGCATATACCTTAACATTTCCATCAGAATCAGTAGTGTTATCAGTATAAACCATATAACTCTTTTTTGTTTCTTCTGAGTCAAATGTGAATAATACTTCACACTCTACTTCTTTTCCTTCATCATTTATAACTGTAAAAATATTTTTCTTATCCATTATTTCATTCCTTTCATTTTATCTAAGTAACTTTGTAATATAATTTGAGCGGCAATCCCATCAACTTTCTTCTTTCTTTTCTTTCTTGACACATCTGCTTCAATTAAAATATTATTAGAAATAACTGAAGTAAGACGTTCATCTTCCATAATTACTTCAATTTTAAAAGCATTTTCTAATATTTTTTTAAATTCAAGTGTAATATTAGCTCTCATGCCTAAAGAATTATCCATATTTTTAGGTAGTCCTAAAACTATTTTTTCTATATCATTATCAAGTATAATTTCTTTTAAAGGTTCTATTAAACTCTCATAATTTTCATCTTTAAAATAAAGTGTTTTTAAGGTACTAGCAATAGTTTTAGTAGTATCACTAATTGCTATCCCTAAAGTTTTACTACCTAAATCTAAACCTAAATATCTCATTTTAAATAATTTTTAAGTAATACTTCTACTATTTCATTTCTATCTAAAGAACCAATCTTATTTCTAGATTTTTTATAATTAGAAATATAACCTAAATCCCCACTAATAATATAACCTTTTAATTGGCTGATTGGATCATATCCTTTTTCTTTCAAGGAAGTATATACCTCGTTAAGAGTTTTATAGATTTCCTCATTGCTATTATTACTATCATTCATAACCTTATCACCTCAAATTTTATACATTTAAATTATAACATCTTATTTAAATTTAAACAACCCTATTTTATTTATTATATGAAAAAAAGAATTATAATGTATATGATTATAATAATTTTGATGGTGTATAATATGGAATGTAAATTTATAATTTATACACCATATTATACAACGTCATTAAAAAAATATAAAAATTTACACACTAAACTTGACAAACTCTCTACTTATTTTTATATTTCGTCTGACGCCTTAAAGGCGTCTTATACTTTCCCCGGCGGATGCTCCCGCCATGGGAACTGACGTCCTATTCAAGAATGTATGGGTCAGATTGTGTTCCTGTTCCGTTAACTATTTGCGAATTTGATTTGAGATACGCGACCGGACGGACCCCGGCAACATTTTTAACGATGGTGCTGCGGTAGACGTCGCCCGACGTAACGACGTAGAACGCAATAGAGTCAACGACTGAAGACGGGGACATAGTCCAGGTAATGTTACTTATATCTAACAACCAATCTTTCCCTCTACAGTTTGTTGTATCAATATCATAGTTATATCCATTTTTGGTACATACACTTAAATCTGTTGCGTATGCATAGTCTGAGGGATACATTATTCCTATATATCCATTCCATGTAGTTTGATGTCCTGAATATACTGTCGTTCCTCTTTCAAAATTATAATAATCATCCGCATATAATCCTGAATATGAAGAAGAACCTCCTAAATAATACTTTACTTTATCTATTTTAGATTGAGCATCAGTTGTTAGACCAGTAGACGTAAAATCACATGATTTTGTTCCAGAAGATGTTCCTGCATAACAAGTACCTGATTTTCTATTCCAATATAAGCTTCCCTCATATGCATATAATGTAGAAGTACTCTCATATCCAGGATTTAGTAACATCATAAGTCTAGCATCAGTCCAATCATTGCTTCCAGAACTTGAAGTTGATGTTCCTGTACCAGATGGTTTATTATCATAAGCATAACTACCAATAGATGTTGCCCTTATTAGTTTTACTCTTTTTGATATATTTCCATTTTCATCTTCTGTATCAAATACACCTATTATTCTCCAACCAGCGTCTTCTTCATTAAATGTTACATAGTTATCTGGATCTGCTCCATAGTATCTAATATTGCCAAAGGAGTCTTGCATTAATCCTTTAGATGCTAATTGGGTTATTTTTTCTCCACCCGCCGTAGTAACTAAAGTTTTGATTTCACTATTATATAAATTTGAAATATAATTAACAGCACTTATTTTGGTTTTACCATATAATTCATCTATTGCATCTTGTACGTTAGTAGAGGTTAGAGTAGAATTACTATTATCATAAGTTACATCTTTAGAGTTTGCTAAAGTAGTTGCATATACTCCGCCTGCTGCTAATAACAACCCAAATATTATTCCAAAAGTAAAGGTAACCTTTGAATTTGTAAATATTTTCTTTATTTTTTTTATCATATTTACTTCCTCCTATAAAAATTTTAATTCATAATCACTTATAAAATTCTCAAGTACTTCTTTATTATCAATATTAATTATATTTGCAAACATTTCACCTTCTTTAATATATATTAATGCAGGATAACCAAATACTTTTTTATCAATTTTTAAATATTTTAAAAACTCATTATAATTATCTTTAGTAACATTCTCAATATTATAAGATAAGTAAGATATATTATTATCATTTAAATATTTACTAACTTCATTGCAATAATTACATTTATTACTTTTATTACTATAAACATAAATAAGTTTTGTTTCTTTTTTTTCTAATATTTCATTTATATTTATATTATCTGTAATAACACTTTGTTCTGTTTTAATAGTTGTAAGATACATTACAACTATTAAAATTGTTAATACAAATATAATAATATATAAAATCATTGTATGAAAATTTATCTTTTTTAATATATTTTTCAATCTAATCACCCATACCTTTCTTCAATTAAAGTATCTAATCTATCTATCATACATTGAACATCACTACAATCTTCACCAGTAGCACTATTGTCATAAGATAACTCTTCTGCTTTTAAATTTCTTACTTTAGCAGTTAAAGTAATATTAGAAGTTAATGTGGCACTAGCAGAGGCATTGCCAATCTTTGTGTCAGATGAATTATACCAACCTAAGGCAACAAAACCAGCTGAAGGAGTAATGGTAGGTAATGTAACACTACAACTAGTTCCAGAATAAGTTGTTCCATTACTAATAAATTTATTATTACAACTGTTTGAAGTTGAACCAATGCTACTTACATTACTTCCTTTCACATATGTTGCAGTAAATTTCCCACTATATACTGCATAATAGTTAGTGTAATTACTATTATAAGTAGTAGTTGTACTAATACTTGATTTAGCAGTTGATACGCCATAATATGTACTACTACTAGGACCATTACTAGAACTTACTACCGTTGGCAAAGTATAAGTACAAACTGAAGTTGTATTATAAATAGTACATTTAGTGGAAGTACTAGTTTGGGAAGAACCACTATAATAATAGAAATTAGAACTTAACTCTTTATAACTAATAGCATACCAAGTATAACCTGTATTAGAACTAGTTAAAGTTAATAACTTAGACGAAGTATTATAACTACTATTATTAGAAGTTGAAGAAGAACTTGTATTATATCCTACTATAGTATAGCCACTTCTTGTAATAGTAGGTGCAGTAACAGTACAACTAGTAGCTTGACTATTTGTATTATATACCGCTTCTAAAGTACAACTACTGTTAGATGTTGATGATAAAGAAGCTCCATTAGCATTCCATTTAGCAGTCAGAGTAATAGCTTCTTTTCTATATATTCCATATAAAGTTACATTACTACTTATAGTATAACTACTAAGTTTACTAGTAGCAGTAGAACTAGTATTCCATCCCACAAATGTCCAACCACTCTTAGAACAAGTTTTAGTTAAATCAGCATCGTTACCATATTCAACATTAGAAGTAGTTTTAGCTGTACTACCACCATTAGTAGTGCAATCATAAGTAACTGTATAACTATTTATAGTCCATCTAGCATATAAAGTTATGTTTGAAGTAGGTATATAGGAATCTCCACCATCTCCCACTTTAGTGCCACCACTAGAAGAAGTATACCACCCATCAAAAGTATATCCCGTTTTTGTAGGTGTCGGTAAAGTTACTGGCATTTCATTCCAATCAGCATATAGATTTACTGTACTACCATTTACAGATGTTAAATTTTTAGCAGAAGCTTTATCATAATAATACATATCTATATTATTATACTTAGAAGCAATCAAAATTG
>CAVJSY010000094.1:0-13422 GCA_963652285.1 Oribacterium sp. | reverse complement strand
CCACATAAATATCTAAATCGATCATTATTATACCATTATCCACAAATAAGTCAACTAAAAATCAAAAAAATCACTAGAAAAATCTAGCGATTCCAAATAAATACATATCTATCTTTAAATGAATAATCCTTTTCAATAGATACATTAACATCACCCAAATACTTAAAAGCAAGTTTCTCTATCTCACTACCCTGTTCAAACCCTATTTCAAAACAAATCAAAAACTTTTCTTTTAAATATTTACTACAATTAGAAAGAATTTCTTTATAATAATAAAGACCATTATCCAAAGCATAAAGTGCTATATCAGGTTCGTTATTTCTAACAATATCCTCTATCTCCTCATCATATCTAATATACGGAGGATTACTAATAATAACATCATATACCCCCGATACATCACTAAAAACATCACTATACATAAAATTTACTGAAACATTGTTATCTCTTGCATTACTCTTTGCCACCTCTAATGCATCCATCGATATATCAACAGCACTCACATCACATTTCAATTCCTTAGCAATACTTATAGCAATACAACCACTACCAGTACCAATATCCATAATAGATACTTCATTATCAAATAATTTTCTAATATAATTAATAGATTTTTCAACCAATAACTCCGTCTCAAATCTAGGTATCAATACACTAGGATTAACACTAATAGTATTACCATAAAAATCAACATTACCAACTATATACTGAACTGGAACACCTTTCTCCAACTCTTTAATAGCAATCTCCATATCCTTATTTTTTAAATACTTTTTTAAATATTCTATCTTCTCATCCATAAATCTTACGCATTTTCCTCTAATTTTCTCTTTTGATCCTCATTAATTAAAGCATCTATTACAACTCCTAATCCTCCATCCATAATTCTATCAAGATTCATAGAAGTAAAACCAATTCTATGATCAGTAAGCCTATTTTGAGGATAATTATATGTTCTTATTTTTTCACTTCTATCCCCAGTACCAATCTTACTTCTTCTAATTTCTCCCTCTTCTTCCTCTTTTTCTCTCAATTTTAAATCATATAATCTAGTTTTTAAAATTTTAAATGCTTTTTCCTTATTTTTAATTTGACTTCTTTCAGTTTGAGAATAAACAATAATACCAGTAGGAATATGAGTAAGTCTAACCGCACTATCAGTAGTATTTACACCTTGTCCACCACAACCACTACTTCTAGTAATATCAATTCTAACTTCATTTTCATCTAATTCAAAATCAAAATCATCTGCCTCAGGCATAACCAAAACAGTAGCAGTAGAAGTATGAACTCTACCCTGACTTTCAGTAGCAGGAACTCTCTGTACTCTATGAGAGCCACTCTCATACTTTAATTTAGAATAAACACTATCTCCCTTAACCATAAATTCAATATTAGTAAATCCACCAGCAGCACCCTCAGTACTATTAGTTATCTCTATCTTCCATCCACAATTATTAGCGTATTTTTGATACATATCAAATAAATCACCAGCAAAGATATTAGCTTCATCTCCACCAGCAGCGCCTCTAATCTCAACAATAACATTTCTCTCATCATTAGGATCATGTGGCAATAGCATTACTTCCAATTTACTTAAAACCTCTTCTTTTTCTTGCTCTAAAGTTACTAATTCTTCTCTAGCAATGTCTCCCAATTCTTTATCTTTCAACAATTCCTTATCATCACTAATAGACTTAAGTATATTTTGATATCTAGTATACATATCAACTATATCCTCTAATCTAGTCCTCTCTTTACTAAGTTCAGTCATTTTCTTTATATCACTAATAATATCTGGCTTAGATAATTCCTCACCAATTTCTTCATATCTTTTCTTTATAGCATCCAATCTCTCTATCATATTCTTCCCTCTCTCAATATAAATCATTAATATTTTATCATTAAGTAAACTAGATGTCAAACCATTAATTTCCTATCAAAGACAAAATAAAAAGTAGAACCATTCTACTTCTTACCTAAATTAATTGCTCTTTCCACAGCACTCTTAATATTTTCCATAGAAAAAGGTTTATTCAACATATCAACTATATCATACTTAAAAGCCTTATCCATAGTTTCTTTACTATCATCACCAGATATTATAAATATAGGTATCTTCTTAAATAAATGATAATTTCTAAAATAATCTAACACTACAAATCCATTAGATTCTGGCATATTTAAATCAAGTAACATACAAGCAATATCCTTACCTCTATTAATATTAACCAAATCAATTGCCTCTCTACCAGAAGTAGCACTAACAACCTCATAACTATCCTCTAAAGCCTTTATCATAATGTTTCTAATTACTTCAGAATCATCTACTACAATAACAACTTTATTCACAATTTCACCCCTATTTTCCTAAATATTCTTTAACAGCACTAATAACTCTATGAGCCTCTTTCATAAGTTCATCAAAATGAGCATTAACATATGAACTATCTCGCTCTTGACTCTTAAGTTGATGATCATAAGATAACTCCGCTAACTTAGTAAATCCTAAATACTTAGAATCTCCCTTCATTGCATGCACTAATATAGCATAATTTTCCATATCACCACTATTTCTAGCCTCTAATAAACTAGGAAGCCTTACCTCAGACTCATCTAAAAAATCCTGTAAAGTCTCATCATACATTTCCATATCGCCAAGTATTTCTACTCCAGCATCAACATCTATTCCATTTTTCTTTAAAATATTTACATCTTTCATAAATCTTACCTCCCCAATATTTTATAAATCAATTATACATCAATTTTTTAATACTGCAAATAGATATACACAAACTTTACACAACTTTTTAACAAAAATTACCAATAAAGAAAGAGAAGCCTTAAGCCTCCCAATCTCTTTTTCTTATTTTATGATTCTTCACAACCATAACATCATTATAATCTACATCTTTATCTTTCTTTAAAGTATCAGTACTTTTTAAATATTTCTTTAACACTCTATTTAATTCAAACTTATCAATAGGTTTAGCTAAATAATCATCAAATCCACAAGATAAATATTTTTCTCTCATACCACTTATAGCATTAGCAGTTAAAACAACAATTGGTACAGAAAATCCAGAAACTCTCTCAATTTTCTTAAATATATCCAAAGTATCAGTACCACTCATCTTAGGCATCATATCATCCATAAGTATCAAATCAAAATTTGTATCATTATCAATAATATCTAAAAACTCAGAACCTGATCCAGCCAAAACAACAGAAACATTATAAGGCATAAGCAACCTAGAAGCAACCTTCAAATTTAGTTTATTATCATCTACTATTAATACTCTCTTACCACTAGCATCAAACACCTTAACATTATGATCATCATTCTTTATTACCTTAACACTAGTATCATCTATTATATTTTGATCAATAGTAACAGTAAAAGTACTACCCTTTCCAAGTTCACTATCAACATCTACTTTACCACCCATTAAAGATACTAAACTAGACACAATAGCAAGACCAAGACCATTACCACCCTTCTCGTTGTTAACTCTTTCATATCTATTAAAAATAGTATTAAGTTCACTCTTAGCAATACCCTTACCAGTATCACTAACAGACATAATTAATCTACATTTAGAACCATTTTTAACCGCCTGAACCTTAAATATAATCTCTCCTGAATTAGTATTTTGAGCAGCATTACTAATAATATTAATAAGTATTCTTTTTATATTATCACTATCCCCTGATAGCACCTTAGGAATATTATCAGAATATTCAAATTTAAAATCAATATTTTTCTTATTAATCAAAGTTTTAGCAATCATAGAAACATTCTCTAACATTTCCATAGTATCATAATCCCTATTACTAATAGACATATCTCCTGACTCAATCAAAGAAATATCAATAATACCATTAATTAAATTAACTAAATTATTAGAAGCCATCCTAATATCTTTAGCATCATCCTTTATAGTATTAATATCATCTTCATCAATTATAACCTGACTAAAACCATCAATAGTATTTAAAGGCATCCTAATCTCTCTAGATAACTTTTCCAAAAACTCACTCTTACTAGCATTAGCTCTAATAGCACTCTCCTTAGTAACCTCTAAATATCTAATCTTTTTAGCGTCCACACTCTCCATAGTAATATATATAAATAAAATAACAAAAGTAAAAGTAGAAGCAATAATACCAAGTTTAGAATAACTTAATTGTATTATCAAAGAAACAAGAATAAGAATCATACATAAAATTAATTTAAGATAATCTCTCTTATCTATATACTTATTATTAAATATCATTAAACAAAGATTAACAATTAAACAACTAAACAATACAAAATATAAATAATTTACCTCACTACCACTAATAACATTACCATTTATAGAAACAGGAAGTATAAAAGAAACAAGTGCTAAAAATATAACAACTATAGATAATATCCCAGACATTTTTAAAACACTATTTGAATATCTAGTATCACTACCAACATGTTTATTCTTCATCATCTTTGAATATATATAGTAAATAAATAAAACCATAGTAATAATTAAACTAACTATAAATAATTTAATAGAAAAAGTCTTAAAAAACAACTTACCACTAACATTACATAAAATAAATGAAAGTAAATATAAAAACTGATTAATAAAATTAATAATTAATAACTTTTTAAAAGCACTATCACCATTATTAGCAATATCTTTATTACTAACAAAGTATATACACATAATCATATATATAATAAATAAACCCATTACATAAAAATTAAAACTCATATCTATCCTCTCCTACTCTTTTTTACTATAATAAGTATATCAAAAATCTTTTAAAAAGTATATCATTTTTTTATATTTTTATACACTAATCACCCAAAACTTACTATAAATCTTTGGGTGTACTTCTAAGGAAAAAAAACAATACTATTATAAAATAATATTATTCTAATCATTTAATATTTTTATTTCTAATATAGTCCATCTTATTTACATATAATATATAATAAAACAAATAAAAAATCAAAAAATAAATTGCTTTACATAAACACGAACATTTGTTATTATATAATTAGGTGATGTTATTATGAATAATAGAATAATATTGCATATAGATGTCAATAATGCCTTCTTATCATGGACCGCAGTAGATATGTTAAAAAAAGGATATAAATACGATATAAGAAATAAATATGCCATAATTGGTGGATCAGAAAAAGATAGAAAAGGAATAGTATTAGCAAAAAGTACTCCCTGTAAAAAAATAGGAATTAAAACAGCGGATACAATATATTCAGCAAAAAAAATATGCCCAAACTTAGAAATATATCCCCCAAACTATAAACTATATAAATATTACTCAGATGCAATGTATAACTACCTAAAACAATATACAAACATAATAGAAAGATACTCCATAGATGAATGCTTTCTAGATTATACATCATCATATAAATTATTTGGAGATCCAGTAAAACTAGCTTATAAAATCAAAGAAGATTTAAAAAAAATATATGGTTTTACTGTAAATATAGGCATTGCCAATAACAAACTATGTGCTAAAATGGCATCAGACTTTGAAAAACCAGATAAAGTACATACCCTATTTAATAATGAAATAAAAGAAAAAATGTGGCCCCTACCAATAGGAAATTTATTCATGATAGGAAAATCTACAACTAAAAAACTAATAGAATTAAATATATTAACAATCAAAGATTTAGCAAATACCAACGTAGATTTTCTAAACAAAAGATTTAAAAATCAAGGAAAAATAATGTGGGAACACGCTAATGGAATAGATAATGAAGAAGTATACTATATAAGAAGTGATCCCAAAAGTATATCCAATTCAACCTCACTACCATATGATTATACTAATCTCTCTGATATATTAAAAGTTATAAAAGAATTATCAATAGAAACATCTCAAAAATTAAGAGAAAAAAACTTATATACAAATACCATAACCATATGGATTAAATATTCTAATTTTTACAAAGTAAATAAACAAATAACCCTAAAAAATAATACTAATAATACAGACATAATTTATGATAAAGCCAAACAATTATTTATAAATACCTGGAATAAAGAACCAATAAGAGCACTATGTGTAGGAGTATCAAAAATAGATTCTTCTCATAATATTCAATTATCTTTATTTGATAAAAGTGAAAAAAAAGACACTAAAAAAGATGATAATCTTTGGAAAACAATAGACACTATTAACAACAAATATCATAAAAATATGATAACCTATGCTAACATCATTAAAAAAAATAATACAAATAATCTAGCAAATAAAAATTAGAATAACAGCCTAGCCCCATATAAGCACTGGCTGATCCAACTAAACAATTACATTTTAGTAAATTTATCACTACTAAATAATTATAAATGTTATAATAGTATACTGAAAGAAGGTAAAAAAATGAATGAATTAATAATCAAAGAAATAGCAAATGATTTAAATATAAAAACAAATCAAATAGAAAGTGTATTAAAACTATTAAGTGATGGAAATACCGTCCCATTCATAGCAAGATACAGAAAAGAAGCAACAGGAGCCCTAGACGAAGAACAAATAAGAAAAATAAATGAAGTATACACCTACCAAGTATCACTATTAAAAAGAAAAGAAGATGTAATAAGATTAATAGATGAAAAAGGTATGCTAACAGAAGAATTAAAAAACGAAATATTAAAATGTAACAAATTAGTAGAAGTCGAAGACCTATATAGACCATATAAAGAAAAGAAAAAAACAAAAGCAACCGACGCTATAAAAAATGGATTAGAACCATTAGCCAAAATAATTATGTCACAACCTCAAAAAATAGAAATAAATAGTACTGCCGAAAAATATTTAAATACCTCTGTTAAAACTATAGAAGATGCTATACAAGGAGCAAAATATATAATAGCAGAATGGATAAGTGACAACGCATCATACAGAAAATATTTAAGAAATAATATGCTAAATTATGGAGTAATAAATACTAAAATAAAGAAAAATGTCAAAGATGAAAATAAAACATACGAAATGTACTATGACTATCAAGAAAAAGTAAAATATATTAAACCTCATAGAATATTAGCAATTAACCGTGCCGAAAAAGAAGGAATAATAAATGTAGGAATTATTATAGACACAGAATATGTCTTAAATTTCTTCTATAAAAAAATTATTAAAAATGAATCTTCTCCAGTAGTTGATATTATAAAAGACGCTATTAACGATAGTTATAAAAGATTAATATTTCCAAGCGTAGAAAGAGAAATAAGAAGCCTTCTAAAAGAAGAATCAGAAGAAAAAGCCATAGAATTATTCGGTAAAAACCTAGAAAAACTATTACTAACTCCTCCTATGAAAGATAAAATAGTATTAGGACTAGATCCAGCCTACCGTACAGGATGTAAATTAGCAGTAATAGATAACACCTCAAAAGTACTAAATATAAGTAAAATATATCCTCATGTCCCTCACAATAAATGGGATGAATCTAAACAAATTATAAAAGACTTAATAAAAAAATATAATGTAGATATAATCGCCATTGGAAACGGAACTGCATCAAGAGAAAGTGAAAAATTAGTATCAGAAGTAGTAAAAGAATATAAAGATAAAAATATTGAATATATAATAGTAAGTGAAGCAGGAGCATCAGTATACTCAGCATCAAAATTAGCAATATCAGAATTCCCTGACCTTCACGTTGAAGAAAGAAGCGCTATATCAATTGCAAGAAGATTACAAGATCCATTAAGTGAATTAGTTAAAGTAGATTCAAAAAGTATAGGTGTAGGCCAATATCAACATGACGTCAATGAAAAAAAATTAGATGAATCATTAGATTTCGTTGTATCAAAAGCAGTAAACCAAGTAGGAGTTAATATTAATACAGCCTCACCTTCTATATTAAAATATATATCAGGTCTAACTAAAACAACAATAGATAAAATAATTAAAGAAAGAGAACAAAATGGTAAAATAACTTCAAGACAAGAATTAATAAAAAATAAAATATTATCTCCAAAAGTATATGAACAATCAATAGGATTTATGAGAATTATTGACGGTGATAATATTCTAGATAAAACCCCTATCCACCCAGAAAACTATCAAGATACTGAAAATCTATTAAAATACTTAAATGAAACCAAAGATAATATTGGTAAAAAAGAACTAATAGAAAAATTAGATAACTTAAATCAAGAAGAATATAGCAAAACTACTAACATAGATAAATACACATTAGAAGATATGATTAAATGTCTAAAACAACCAAATAGAGATTTCAGAGATAATTTCCCAAAACCATTACTAAAAAGTGATATTTTAAAAATAGAAGACCTTAAAAAAGGAATGAAATTAGAAGGAACAGTAAGAAATGTTGTTGATTTTGGAGCATTTATCGATATTGGATTACATGATGACGGACTTGCACATATATCTAAATTAACAAAAGATTATATAAAACATCCATTAGATGTCGTAAATGTTGGAGATATAGTAACATGCTACGTAGATGATGTATCATTAGAAAAACAAAAAGTAAGTTTAACCCTAATAGATCCTAACGAAGCATAATTATAGCAAAAATTTTCTATAATTTTTTCAAAAAAAGTATTGACAAGTAAGTAATATTCCAGTATAATTTATATTGCCTACTTGATTTGCAGGTGTAGTTTAATGGTAGAATAAGAGCCTTCCAAGCTCCTGACGTGAGTTCGATTCTCATCACCTGCTCCATTTGAAATCAACTTACGGACTTAAAAGTTCGTGAGTTTTTATTTTATATAAAACTTTAAAAGTTCTCTTTCTAGAAAGGAGGACTTTTTTCATGCTTGAATTTAAAGTAATTGAAAATCTAAAACCTAATAAAGATTTAACCAATCTCTTAAAAGACTTTAAATATAAGGTTAAATTAGGACAAATTAAAACTATCATACACACCAACCTACAAGTAGTAATACCTACTGAATACCAAATTACATATCCTACTACTCTTACAATACTAGAATATAAAGTTAATGAAATATCGAATAAGCCATTTTATATTAAAGAACATAATCAAAAGCACAATATTAAAGAAATAGCCAAAATTTTAAAAAAGTTTTAATTTTAGACTATACATTTAGCTTATTTGTGAGGAAACATATAGAGAAATATATTAAATTTATCTTCATAAAACTCACTCTAATTGAGAAAATTAATAAGAAATATTAAAAATTTTCAATTTAGTGTTTGTTATTTTGCGTTTTAGTGAGGAAACATATGAGAGGTATTTTAATATTTCTCGAAATTTAATGAAAGGAGGAAAACTATGAGATGTGGTATTTATGTAAGAGTATCTACTGACGACCAAAGAGATAATGGTTATTCTATTGATTCACAACTTAGAATGATTAAAGAATATTGTGAAAAGAATGAATATGATATTGTTGATGTCTATAATGATGCTGGACATTCTGGAAAAGATTTGATGAGACCCGAAATGCAAAGATTACTAAAAGATATTAAATCTAAAAAGATTGATAAATTAATTGCAATTAAAGTTGATAGGCTTACTCGTAATAATTATGATGGTTTTTGGCTACTTAATTATTGTGAGGAACATGATGTAAAAATAGAACTAATACTTGAACCTTATGATGTGTCTACTGCTAATGGTGAAATGATTTTTGGAATGAATTTAGTATTTGGTCAAAGAGAAAGAAAAGAAATCGGAGCAAGAACAAAACGTGCTATGGAAGAAATGGCACTAGAGCGTATTCATCCTAGTAAAGCACCATATGGCTATATTAGAAACAAAGAAACAGGTCATTTAGAAGTAGAACCTATTGAGGCTGAAGTTGTAAAAGAAATATTTGAATTATGCAAACAAGGTAATTCTACAAGAGGTATTGCTACTATTATGAAAGACAATAACGCATATCTAAAACAAGGAAAATGGAAATCTGATAGAGTTTATAAAATACTCTCTAATTCTATTTATATTGGAGTTTTTGAATACGGGAAATATAAAAGAAAGCCACAAGATATTTTAAGAGTTGAAAATTATTGTGAACCAATTATTGATGAAGTAACATGGAATGCTACTAGAAATGTTTTAGCAAAAAACAAACATTCTAATTATGGAGAATATATTCATTTGTTTTCTGGTTTAGTAAAATGCCCTATTTGTGGTGAGATAATGTCATCATCAGAATCTTTTAAATATCCTAACGGAAAGCAAAAAGTTTATTACCATTTAAGATGTAAAAATCATAATTGTAGTGGATTTGGACTTCATTATAATACTGAAAAAATAGAAGCAAAATTAAAACAGATATTAGAAGAACTAACAATATTTATGCTTTCTATGGATAATGAAATTATAACTTGTAATTCTACTAAAAGTGATGATGTAAAAGACATTGAAAAAACAATTGAAAAATTAAAATTACAGGAAAAAAGAATAGTAGATTTATATTTAAGTTCTAATTTAGATGTAGAAACAATTAATCATAAAAATGATGTTATCAAAAAAGAAATTGATAAACTGAATCAAAAGAAAGTAAGCCTTGATCCAGATAATAATTTTGAAGAATATACAGTAGAACTTGTTAAAAAATTAGATCGTACCGAAGAAAATGACACTTTATTTTTTACTAATGTTAATAGTATTGGATTTGCTTTTCTTTATGATTTATTATCAAGAGAAGCTAAAAGAGATATGATTCATAGACTTATATCTATGATAGAAATTAAAAGAGATAAAAACTACAATATTGAAATAAAAGATATAAAATTTACAGAAGAATTTATAACTAAAAGCAGTAAAGAGTATTTAAAATATCTTAATGCTATTATTAATGATAATAATATTGGAATAAAATTTCATAAAGAAATTGACGAAGTTGAATTAAAAAATATGGAATCAAGTTATGATATTTTATCAATTATGAAAATGAAAAACAAAGAATATTCTAATGAATTTATAGATGAATTTATTTCAAAATCACAAAAGCATTTATATATAGACGGCATTGTTAGTTGTCCATATATTGAAGGAAATACTATTAAAGATGTTTTAATATTAGTACCTAAAAATGAATTAGTTAACACTATTTAAAAAGGAAAGGAATGATAAAATGAAGGTTACTTATACAAGAAAAGGAAATTATTTATTACCTGATTTATATTTGGAAGAAGATGAAAATTATGGGAGAATTGGAAGATATGGAATGTTAAGATTACACTTTATTGCACAAAACAAACAAGCATTTTATGAAACATTACTGATGACAAATAAATTAACTCATCATCTTCTTTTAGTCAGTGATTCGTGTGAGAATTATTATAAAGAACTAATGGAAAATTATATTAAAAATGATGAAAGACTGTCTGAAAAAAAGTAAAGAATTTAATCCATTAGAATGGACAAAATTGATGAACAACTATAAAAATACAGCAGAAGAAATTGTTTTGAATGAATATGTTTTTATATAAATGATCTTCAAAAAGAGGAAAAAATTATTGAAATAATTTAATCCTCTTTTTATATATTTTTAAATTTGGGAGTAAAACTTGTGTCTGGCAAGCAATGAATTTGTACTCCCGCACAAATTCTATTATGGGAACTCCCATACCCTTTAATGGAAACAAGATTATTAATTTACAAATAATTTTAATTGTAAATTGTAAGTTATCATATACTTTCTATATTTTTATCCAATATCTTAGATAATTATATCCGTCATCATTGCTATAAGTATTTTCATAAATGCCACCATTTTTTTCTATTACTTTTTTCGATGCTATATTAAAATCTTTACAAGTAATTAAAATATTTTCTATATTTGTATTTTTAAATTTATCTAATGCTAATTTTAACATTTCACTTGCATATCCTTTTCCTCTTTGACTTGGTCTTACACTATAACCTATTAATCCCCCAGAAGTCATAAGAACTGGGACTTTTTTCCATCTAATCCTAATAGCACCTACTATTTTATTGTTATCATTTATTGCTAAATACAAAGTATGTGGTGAATATGATTCTGGTAAATTTTCTTCATACTTATTTTTTTCCAAGTCATCAATCCAATCATTAAAGTTTAATTTTTCAATTTTCTCAAAATCCCTTATTCCTTCAAACCTATCTATTCCTGGTATCAATTCACTCATCATATATTCGTCATACATTTCAATAATTTTTTCTTTGTCTTGTTTTGTAACTTCTCTTAATTCCATACTTTAATCCTCCATATAAATTACTATTTATCATTAGTATCTATAAAATTTTTCATTTCTTTAAGTTTTGTTTCTAATAATTTTTTATCAATTAATTTTAACTTATATTCAGAAATCATAGTTTGAGACATATTTTTACTAATTGAATATTCAACAACATCTTTATCTTTAGAACTACAAAGTATAACACCAACACTTGGATTCTCTTGTTCTTTTTTCACATCTCTATCTAGTGCTTCTAAATATAAATTCATTTTTCCTAAATATTCTGCTTTAAATTCTCCTAATTTTAATTCAAATGCTACTAAACAAGATAATTCTCTGTTATAGAATAGTAAGTCGATAAAGAAGTCATGATTTCCAACTTGAACTCTATATTCATCTCCGATAAAAGTGAAGTCTTTACCAACTTCTAATATAAAATCTTTTAAGTTCTTGATAATTGCATTTTTCAAATCTTTTTCGGAAAATTCATTTGGTAAATCTAAAAATTCTAAACTATAAGTATCTAAAATTTTAGTGTTTGGATAATCCTCTTCATCTATAGTTTTATTTATTGTAGGCAATTGTTTTCCATCCGAAAGCATATATCTTTCATAATATGCTGATGATATTTGTCTATCTAATTCTCTTTTTGAATAATTATTTTTAATAGATAATTTTAAATAAAAATGCCTTTCTTCTTTGCTTTTAGCTCCACTCAAAATCAGTAAATTGTTCGTCCATGACAATTGCGTCACCAGTGGTGTCGCAATTTCATCTTCTTTATAAGTACTATAAAACTGAATCATACGTTCTATATTTCTTTTAGTAAATCCTTTTATAGTTGGATAATTATTTTTCATAAAATCTGAGGCTTTTGTTGTTATTTTATCACCATAATTACTATTCTCTTTTAGTTCGTATAGGAATTTACCAACTTCTAAATACAATAAAATCATTTCTTCATTTACTTTTTTGTATGCATTATTTTTTCGTTTTTCAATCATTTCAATGATTTGATTAAAATTTATATCTAACATATATAACCACATCCTTAAAATAAATTATTTGTAATTTCAAACTAATTATATCATTTAATTTGAAAACTTTATATACTCTCATTGAAATTTGTGAAAATTTTATATATAATATTTTTAGAAAGAGAACTTAGTTCGTAACTTGTATGTGATTCGCTCCATTGACGAATCTGTTCGAACTATTTAGTTT
>CAVJSY010000093.1:0-12260 GCA_963652285.1 Oribacterium sp. | reverse complement strand
GCAATAAGTATTGTCTTTAAAGAGAAATAAATTGGTATTATGTTTTGTACTATTATTCTTATTAAAGATAGTTTTGCTATTAAAAATAGTTTTGTTAAAATTAATATAATAATTAGTATTTTTTAAATTACAATTATTTATATTTACTTCGTCAAAACATTTATCAGCCATGTTAATACCTTCTAGATTAGCGTAGCTTAAGTTTTTATTATAAACTTTACTAGGATCAATATTGGCATTGGTATTTTTTAAATTGCAACCAATTATATTTACTCCATCAAATGATTTATTTGATAGATTTAATCCTTCTAGATTTGTAAAACATAAACTTTTGTTTTTTACTTTTTGAGGATCTATGTTAGCATTTGTTCCTTTTAAGTTACATTCAATAATAATTACGTCATCAAAACTTTTTCCTTGCATATTAACATTTTCTAATGAAGTAGATGATAAATCTTTATAATATACTTTTGTTGGATTTATATTGCAATTGGTATTAGATAGGTTAGTATTGGATAAATCTTTATCATCAAAGTTTATTTTACTTAAATCTAATTTTCTTAATACTCTATTGGGTAAGACTATTCTTCTTCCTTCAAATATTAATTCTTCTATGATATTATCATAATTACTTATATTTTCATTGTTAGAAACTGCTTTAATTAATTCAAATCTTTTAAATTCTTTTTCTTCTTTATTCATACCAAAACTCCATATTTTTATTTTTTTAATCTTTTTACTAGATTTCTATTATTTGTATACTTTATAGTATTTATATATATTTGAGGGATTAATTCTTTTTTATTTATTTTATTAGGTAGTAGTTTTTCATTTTCTTTTTTGCATTGGTTTAGTAATTTATAAAGACTTTCTATATTTTTATCTAATATTATATTTGTTAATTTGTTATTTAATTTAATTATTGATTTACTTGATAGTGCAAAAAGATAAAATACTATATCTGAAAGGGCTACTACTTCTATTGCAAATGTATTTGTTAATGCTAATAATGTATTGAATAATATTCCTATTGTTTTAAAGTAGTCTATATATTTTAATGTATTATTAGTTTTGTCTTCTTTATTTTCTTTAATTAAATTTGCTTTATTAATGATATCAATTATTACTAGTGCAATGCGATTTATATATATTAATTTTTCTTCTTTTTGAATATTTTTATTTATTGTATTTTGTAATATTTTATTAGTATCTAATACTATTTTTGTTACTTTTATTATTTTCATTTTTTTCCCTCTTTAACTGGTTGTTTATTATACAATAAAATAAACTGAAAGTCAACATATTTACTGTATGTTTTAACTTTCAGTTATTTTTTGTTTAGTGTTTAATTCTAGATTTAATTTTTGCTATTATTGGTTTATAACTTATTTCTGTTTTTCTTGTTTTGTATTCATAGTTATTTGTTATTTTATTATCTTTTTCATTCTTTTTTATTTTTTCTTTTATAATTGCTAGTTCTTTTTGGCATTCTTTTGATAGTTTGTTATATTGCTCAATAACACCGTTGTTAAAATAGATACAGAAATTCTTTTTAGTGCTTGATAAGGATTTTAGTATTAAAGTAATAAAGCATATTATAATACAAGTGTTGCTTACCGAGTAAAGATTAAATATTCCTAGTAATAATACTGATAAATTTGTTACAATGCTTGCTTTAAAAAATATAAGTAGTTTTTCTATAGTGTTTCTATAATTTCTTATTAATTTATTATTTTCTATGTTTAAAATATCAATATATTCTGAAATACATGTAATAAAATAATTCATGCTATCTATTTTTTCATTATCATTGGCATTAGAATTTTTTAATTCTAAGAAAGAGGTTTCTACTTCAATAAACTCTTTTTCTAATTCTATCTTTTTTCCCATTATTTCCTCCACTAATGCTTTGTATTATATATTAATATTGCTATAAAGTCAATATGGGTATTTTTTTGCTTTAACTAACTTTTGATTAATGGTTTCTGAATTAGATTGTTTTAGTGGACTAATGTTTGTTATATTATTATTTTCTACTGTTTTTGTAGTTTCTAATTGAGAATTTTTGTATTCATTATAGATGATTTCTAATTTATCTTGTAATTGTTTTTCTTCTTTATTTATTAAGATATTGTATATTGGTAATGTTGGTATAGGAGAAATGATACCGCTAATAAATAAAGAAGGAATTATATTAAAATTAAATAGTTTAATATTTATATATATTAAGAAAATATATATACTCATATTGGATACTCTTTTGAAAAAATAAATAATTTTTTTGTTTTCTTTGTTTATTTTAAATAAATTATCTCGTTTTTCATTATATTCTATAATACTCATAATTACCACCACTAAAACATTTATATTATAGATAAAGTATATAATAATTGATAAATAATTGCAATAAATTTTATTTACTAAAGTTAAAATATATAGTAAAATTAGTATGGTGATTGATATGGAGGAGTTATTAGCAATAAAATTAAGGCCTCAGAAGTTATCTGATGTTATAGGTCAACAGCACTTAATTGGAGATGGAAAGATACTTTCTAATATGATTAAGCATAAAAAACTATTTTCAATGATATTATATGGACATCCTGGTATTGGGAAGACTTCTATTGCTAATGCTATGGTTAATGAATTAGGAGTAAGATATAGAAATTTAAATGCTGTTATTAATAATAAGAAAGATTTTGATGTGGTTGTGGAAGAAGCTAAAATGTATAATGGTATTGTTTTAATTATGGATGAAATTCATAGAATGAATAAGGATAAACAAGATTTGCTACTTCCATATTTGGAAAGTGGGTTAATTACTTTGATAGGTATGACTACATCTAATCCATATCATTCTATAAATCCTGCTATTAGGAGTAGATGTCAGATATTTGAATTATATCCTTTAAGTGAAGAGGATGTTAGCGCAGCTATTGATAAGGTAATTCTTTCTAATATACTTGAAAATATTAGTATTGATGATACTGCTAGGAAGTACTTGATTGGAACATCAGCTAATGATTTAAGATATGTATATAATCTTATAGAGATATCATATTACTCTACTAAAGATGGTAAGATTACATTGGATGTATTAAAAAATATAAATCCTAAGATAAATTATTTTATGGATAAAAATGGTGACGGATATTATGATGTTATTTCTGCTTTCCAAAAGTCTATTCGTGGTAGTGATGTGAATGCAAGTCTTCACTATTTGGCAAGATTAATAGAGGCAGAAGATTTAGAAATAATATGTAGGAGATTATCTGTTATAGTATATGAGGATATTGGGCTTGCTAATCCAGCTATGGGACCTAAGGTTATGTCCGCTATAGCATCTGCAGAGAGATTGGGGTTTCCTGAAGCACGGATACCGCTTGCGGAAATAGTTATAGAACTTGCTTTATCTCCTAAGAGTAATTCAGCTGAGGCTGCTATTGATAGAGCTTTAGCGGACATTCACTCTAAAAATATTGGCAATGTTCCTAATCATATTAAAACAAATTCAAAGGATTATTTATATCCTCATAACTATAAAAATGACTATGTTAAACAACAATATTTACCAAATGAAATTAAAGATGCTAATTATTATATTCCTAAGGAAAATAGAAACGAACAAGTACTTAAAACTATTATAGAAAAATTAAAGAACATATAACTATTTTATATGTTCCTTTTTTAATACTTTTACTTTTTTAATATTTATAGTGCATTCATCAAAGTTTTCTTTGCTTATACATACATTACAATTTAGTTTATATCCTTTTTTATTTTTGCTAGTGTAGTATTTTAATTTATTGTGAATTAATTCAAAATATTCTACTTTTTTGAAATGGTCAATACTTTTACTATTTAACACTATATTTAAAAAACTTAATATATTTGCTAATCCTTCGTTTGTAAAATTATCTTGCAATTCAAATATTTTATAGTAATATTCTAGAAAGAGATAATCATTATTTTGAATAGATATAATCATATTATCTAGGTTGTAATTATTAATATTATTTAGTATGCTAAATTTTAAAACTTCTAGTAATTGTATTTTATATCTATAATATAATGGTGAGTTTGTAATTTTATTTAAATCATTTATTCCTTGGACATCTTTAATATTTTTTTCAAAATTATACTTAAAAATATTATATCTTTCTTTATTTACTTTTTCTTCTTTTCTATTTTGATTTATTCTTTTTGTTGTATTATTTGAATTATCTTTATCATATAATTCTTTTTCAGCATTATCAAGTTTAGATATTACATTCATTTCTTTTAATTCTTCAAATATAATATTAAATTCATTTAGATTTGTTATGCTTTCTAACATAGTTATTATAATATTTATATAGGGAAAATACATAAGTATTTGACTAAATCTAAAGTTTGGTCTTTCTAATTCATTTATTACAGTATCACTATCTCCATCTTTAACGCCATATCCCCTATTCATAATCATTTCTATCATTCTTTTATTTGTCATTCTATTAATACCAATAGATATTATATATGATGTTACAAATGATAAGATTAAGTTAAAATTATTGATAATAAATTCCACAAAACCACCTGCTTAGTTATTTATTATATCACGAATAACGTAATTAGCAAGTAATAATCCTGCGGTAGCGGGTACAAATATCATAGATGGTATACTTCCTTGAAATTTTGGATTTTGTTCTTTTGAGTATACTACTGGTATTTTATCTTTGATTTTATTATCGGTAACAAATTTTCTTATTTTTTTAGCGATTGGATCATAAGATGTTTTTCTAATATCGCATATTTCTAACAAAGTAGGATTTAATTTATTACCGGTTCCCATTGAAGAAATAATTTTAATTTTTCTTTTAGTGCATTCTATTATTAGTGCTTCTTTAGTAGTAATTGTGTCACAGGCATCAATTAAATAGTCTATTTTATTTTGAAATATTAAATTAATATTATTGCTATCTATCTTTTTTTCTATTATGGTAATATTACAATTAGGATTTATAGATTTAATTTTTTTTTGCATTTCTTGTACTTTAGATTCTCCTATATTATTTTGGTTTGTAATTATTTGTCTATTTAAATTAGATATATCTATTCTATCATAATCTACTATTATTACATTACCTACTCCACTTCTAACTATGGCTTCTGTTGCAAAGCCTCCTACTCCACCTAGTCCTACTATACAGACAGTCTTATTTTTAATTTTATTTAGATTTTTTTCACCTATTAGTTTAATAATTCTTTCATACATAATAACATCTCCTAACAAAATTATAGCTTAATATAAGAAAAAAGCAAGTATTATACTTACTTTTATAAATCAAATATATTCCCAAGTAGCCGTTTTTTTAAAGATAAAACCACACGCGTATATCACACGGTGGTAAGCCTCTAATATATTACTTAGGATCCTTGTTTTTGCTCAAGTATTCAACACATAATATATTTTAGCTCCCTTATATATCTTTAGTTGGTTTTATACAATTGTTCTCGAACTACTCAGGTACTTTAATTATATCATAATTTTTTAAACTATCTACAAAATTAACTAATTAGAAATTTCATATTCTCTTCTTGGTTAGTATTAAAGCATCTTTATCAAGGTAATCTTTAGATTTATTGTTGTGTTCACAAAAAGGGTCAGAAAAACTTATAATGCTATTGTTAGGATTAGAAAGGAAATTGTTTCTAAAGTTATAATTATATAAGTCTTCTTTAGCTTCTATATTTTCTTCTGCTAGGTAATTATATAGATACAATAGTCCTACTACTCCATTTTTTGAAATATTACTATTAATACTATTTAATATTTTATTTACTAATTCTATTTGATTATGAGTTTCTTTAAAACATTTTGAAAGAATATTTGAAAAATATATGAAGTCATATTCGCTATTTAGATATAAATATAAATTTCTAATATCGCAGTTAATGAATTCTGGTTTAAATTCTTTTAATAGTTCTTTTAATTTGTTATAATTTTCTTCTTTTAAGTAAGGATTAATGCTAATAATTACTTCTTTAGAATAATAATTGTTTCTACAAAAACTCGAATTTTTAATTTTTCTACCGCTATAACTTTTAAATATTATATCCCAATATTTTCTAATTTCTATAGGTAAATTAACTCTTATCTTTTTGTAAGTTTCTAAATTGAAAAAGTTATTTTTGAAATCAATTTTGGCGATGTAGAAGAAGTCTATAAATTCATCTCTGGTTAAAGATATAATTGCAGCTTTTTTTAATTCAAAGAAGTAATATGATAGGATATTTATATCAAATGTGGTAATGTTAGCATTACTTTCTAGTAAAAAGTCAAATACTTGATCTCCACTTGCTTGGGGTAATAGAATTCTTTTATTACTTAAATCAATGTTATTCATAATACCAGTAACATTTTCGTTTGTAAATAAATATATTGGATGATATCCTCGGAGATATAATTCGTTATTCATTCCATTGCTAATTAAATCTAAGGTTTTGATACTATCTTGGATTGGATTAATTATTTTCATTTAAAGACCTAACTTTCTTTTTTGTATCTTTTTTACTTTCTATATATTCATAATTGTTAGGATTTATTACTGTTTCTTTGGAGATAATTATTTTACCATTTGAGATAATTTCTTTATTAATATTATTTAATATTCGCGCTAAGGTATTTATAACTATTGCTCTTATTCCTCTAGCACCTAGATTATATTCAATAACTTTATTTGCAATTTCTTCATATGTACTCTCATCGATAATTAATTCTATTTCTTCTTTTTCTATTATAGTTTTTAGACTTTCTAAAATTCCATTTTTGTTTTTTAATATATTAATTATATCTTCTTTGGTTAGATTATTAAGTTCAATAATAATTGGAAGTCTACCTATAAGTTCAGGTATAAATCCATAGTTTTCTATATCTTTAGGTGTTATTTTTGTAATAGTTTTTGTGCTTATATTACTATTAAAACCTAATGATCTATTTTCTTTTTTTCTGATGCCATTGAATGCTCCTGCACATATAAATGTAATATTAGATGTTGATATATTAATTGCTTTGTCTTCTTTTGGAATTTTTATGTAATATTGTCCTCCTTCTAACATTGTTAGAAGTTCTTGTTGAACACTTTCTGTAGATATTTGTCCTCCTTTTTTGATAGAGATTTTATCTATTTCATCTATAAATACTATGGAATTATTTATTCTATTTATATCTCCTTGACATTGGTTTATTAATCCTAATAATATATCAGTTACACTATTACCTTGGTATCCAGTTTGACTTAGATTGGTAGCGCTTGTAAAATATACATCTTTATTTAACTCTTTGGCAAGAGTTCTAATTATAAATGTTTTTCCTACTCCAGAATTACCTATTAATAATATATTTAGTTTATTATTTTCAAAAGCATTTATACTTTTTAATTTATCGTTTGTCCATATAATTGTTATTAATTTATCTATAGAATTATCTTGACCTATTACTTTTTCTTTTATTTTGTTGGCAAGGCTAGTAGGCTCAAAATCTTGTGAATGTTTCTCTTTTGTATTTTCTTCATATTCACCATTATTAACTTTATTATTTATTATTTGGACTGCTTGTGCATCTAAAAGATCAATATCTTCTAGATTCATTGGATAATTTTGGTTATTATGAATACCTAATAGAAATGCTTCTTTAGTTTCAGGTGAGTATTTTACTGTATAAAGATAGTCACTTACAAAATTAAGAAATTTCTTCTTTGCTTCTTCTGGTGTTTTTGCATTCATCATACTCATAACATCTTTTGTTTTATATCTAGCCCCATAAGAATTTCCTTTTTTCTCACATATTATGTGATTATAATATGTATTGGTACTGTCAACTATTGCTAATTCACCATCTACTTTTTCACAATATACACATTTAATTGGTTTAAATACAACTTTATTATCTACTAATGTAGTTTTAAATATTATTGCTATTTCATCATATAATTCACTGTTTTTCATAATATCCCCCTGTTAATAATTATTTTTCTATTTTAATTCCTAATTCTTTTAATTGCTTATCATCTACTATATTAGGTGCTTCACTCATAAGGTCTGAAGCTGTGGCAGTTTTTGGAAATGCTATTACATCTCTTATGTTATCTGTTTTAGAAAGTAGCATTGTTAATCTATCTAGACCGCAGGCAAATCCTCCGTGAGGTGGAGTTCCATATTTGAATGCATCTATAAAGAAACCAAATTTTTCGTATGCTTCTTCATCAGAAAAGCCTAATGCTTCAAACATAATTTTTTGGGTTTTAGCATCATGAATTCTAATAGAACCACCTCCTGCTTCGTAACCGTTTATTACAATATCGTATGCTTTAGCATAGCAATTTGCTTTATCTGTTAGTAGTTTATTTATATCTTCATCTTTTGGAGCAGTAAATGGATGGTGGCATGCTAAAAATCTTCCTTCTAGTTCACTGTATTCGAATACTGGAAAATCTGTAACAAATAATAGTTTATAATCATCATTATTTATTAAGTTTAAATCATTACCTAATTTACATCTTAGGGCTCCTAGTGAAGTTTTGACTATGTTCTTTTTACCACATACTATTAATACTAAGTCATTATTTTCTAGTTTTAATGCACTAGTTAAATTATTTAATTCTTTTTTGGATAAAGCTTTAGCAATACTACCAGTAATAGATTCTTCTATTTTTAAGTAAGCAAGCCCACTAGCTTTATAAGTTTTAACATAATCAGTTAATTTGTCTAAGTCTTTTCTTGAGTAATTTGAGGCATTATTTTTTACTACTAAACAATTAATTATACCGTTATCTTCTAATACGCTTTTAAAGAATGGTATGGTAGTATTTTCAAATATTTTAGTGATATCGTTAATTTTCATATCAAATCTTAAATCTGGTTTATCAGAACCATAATAGTTAATTGCGTCATTATATTTCATTCTCATTAATGGTAGTTTGATATCAATATTTTTAACATCTTTAAATACTTTTTGTATCATTTGTTCTAATGTAGACATGACATCATTTTCATCTACGAAACTCATTTCTACGTCTATTTGAGTAAACTCTGGTTGTCTATCTGCTCTTAAATCTTCATCTCTAAAGCATTTAGCAATTTGGTAATATTTTTCTATGCCTCCTATCATTAATAATTGTTTAAATAATTGTGGCGATTGAGGTAGAGCATAGAATTTTCCGATGTTTACTCTACTTGGTACTAAATAATCTCTAGCACCTTCTGGAGTTGATTTACATAATACTGGTGTTTCTACTTCTATAAAACCGTTATTAGATAGAAATTCTCTTACTGATTTCATTATATTACTTCTAATGATAAGATTATTTTTTAATTGTGGTCTTCTTAAATCTAAATATCTATATTTTAATCTAGTATCTTCTAAGGCTGTAGTGTTATCGGATATTTCAAATGGTAAATCTATTGAATTGTTTAATATTTCTATTTCTTCTACCTCTATTTCTATATCTCCGGTAGGTATGTTTTTGTTTTTGTTTTCTCTTTCTTTTACAATACCTACAGTACGTATAACTGCTTCATTCTTTAGTTCTATAGTCTTACTATAAGAGCTGTTATCTGGCTTTACTATTAATTGGATAATACCGCTTCTATCTCTTAAGTCTATAAATATTACTCCACCTAAGTCTCTTTTTTTATTGACCCATCCATATAATTCTACTTTCTCGTTTAAATTGTTTAAATTTATACTATTATTTTCTATTTTTTTCATTATTATCATTCCCTTCTAAAGAAAAAGTACACAAAAAATATAAATTAGGGACGATTACTAACCGCGGTACCACCCTATTTCACTTTTGTGCACTTTAAAATTATATCGTAATTAACGTTTTCTAATTAAAAATTGTTTGTCACTTAACAATATAGAAAAATAATATAAATTTATTATATTATTATTTACTATAGTTGTCAATTAATTATTAGTATTTTTTATCAATTGTGTGAATTTTAATGCACTATGAAAAATACTAATTACTACCGTACTACAACAATTTTAGATATTTTTTCAACATTTCAACTTCTAATTTAGTTACCAATTTAACAAAATCAGTATAATTACCAGTTGTATGTGCTTTATCTAATGCTTCATAATATTTTAATCTTGATTCTTTTTTAATAATTACAGGATTATATCCATTATTCATTAATACTAAATTCATAAGTAATCTGGATGTTCTTCCATTTCCATCTATAAATGGATGTATTTTAACTAACTCACCATGTAATAATGTTGCTTGAATTATTGGATGATATTTACTCCAAGTGTTATAAGTTAATATTAATTTTTCCATCAATTCAGGAACTTTTAAATAATCTGGAGGTATATGTGCTGCACCTTTAATAGTTACGTTTTCTTTTCTATATCTTCCAGCATTTTCATTATCTATATTCTTTAAAATCAATTGATGGATATTTTTAATATTCCATTCATTAATTGGTTTATCCTCGTTAACTAGATCATCTAAAAATAAAATTGCCTTTTCGTGATTAATTGCTTCTAAATGTTCTTTAATGGATTTTCCTCCAATAGTTATTCCTTCTAAAACAACTTGTGTTTCTCTTAATGTTAAAGTATTACCTTCTATTCCATTACTATTATAAGTCCATTCTAGGTTAGTAGACTCTCTTAAGGATTTCAAAGTTTCTTTTGGTATTGGTCTTTTACTATCTAATTCTTTTTTTAAGCCATCTACTTCATCAAAATAATTCTCATCTAAATCAATAATAAAATTATTATCATCAGGTTTAATAATTCTCTTATCAGCAGGCTTATCTGCGTCAATTGGAATATTCCAACTGTTTCCAACTTTAACAGCACCTTCAATTCTACCATCTTGTAGTAATTGTCTTATTCTCCTCTCACTGATGTTCCATTTTTCAACTGCTTCTTTTGTAGTCATAAATTCCATAGTATCCACCTCGCTTACAATTATACAGAATTTTGTATAGTTTGTCAATCCTTTTATTCCGTTAACGGTATATTGCTTTATGGATTAACAATAAATTGTTGATATTTTTTTAATAAGTGTTTTTTGTTATGCTTTTATAACTACCAATATGAATATTTATATTATAAAAACTAGTCTGTACTTATTTTTGGTTTATTATATGTTAGTGTTTTATTTGAATTTTTATAATAGGCGTTGATTATGTCTAATATATTTCTATCAAATACTGATACATCTACATCACCATTAATACCATTTATTTTTCCAGATGATGTTACCTGATGTCCTCTGATTATTGCATCAAGGGTTACTTTATTTGTTAAACCTACTTTTTCTACATCTATGCCAGTATTATTTCCGTAATCTGCTATCCATAATGTATACTTTGATAGATTTTCCTTTCCTAATGATTTAAGACAATTGCTATTAATATATACACCCGTAAAATATCCTGCTTTTTCTATATTGCTACACCATAAATCAATTAATTCTATACATGTGTCATATTTTCCTGTTACAATTAAATTGTATTGAGATATTGCATCATTTTCGAAGCAATCCATATAAATTGGTAATGATAGATTAAATGTTAGATCAAGTGTTTCACCATTAACTTCTTTTGTAGTATTTAGATTATTATTTATATAATTTATTAAACTAGTTGTTTCTGTATTTACTTCTTCTTCTGTGCTTGCTCTTGATAAACTATATACGCCATATGGTATTCCTCTTTTGTTGCATTCGGATAGATTTTTTTCAAAGTTATCATCAACTCTAAATTCTCTTTTTGTGCCACTTTTATCTAAGTTTTCATTTATTCTTAGAATTATATGGCTAAATGTTCCGCTTTTATATTCTTCTTCTAATTTGTTCCAGTCCATTTCTATTTGCATTTCTGAAATATCTATTGCCCTAAAATAACCTTCATTTAAGTTTTTACAGTTTAATGAATTGGTTTCTAATGCTACTGTATTTGTTCTGTTTGGTTCTTCCTCGTCTTCTTGTGATAGTTCTTCTTGCTCTATTACGATGATGGAAACATCAGAAATTTGTAATATTTGTCCTACATTTATAGAGTCTTTATCGGTTATATTATTTCTTTTTGCTATTTCATCTACATCTTTTTCATATTTTGTGGCAATTTTTTCTAGAGTATCGCCTTCTTGTACTTGATATGTTATATCAAGTCTTTCTACTTCTTCTGTGTTGTATTTGTCTGCTAATTCTTTAGTGACATTTGGAATTATTATGCTTTCTCCTTCAATAATATAGTCT
>CAVJSY010000092.1:0-2670 GCA_963652285.1 Oribacterium sp. | reverse complement strand
AAAGAAGATTATTAGCACTAACAATATATGTTATGAAAAGTCTATGCTTTGAAAATGGAGATACATATTTATTTTTTGATGAGATATATAATAATATCTTAAAATATAACCATACTATTAGTGCTGAAAAATTAGAATATATTTTTATGAAATTAAATAAAGATAGAAAAATAGTAATAGTAGAAGATAGATATTATTTAAAACATTTCTATGAAGCAGAAACTTACATAGCAGATAAACTATCATTTTTAAATGATATTACAAATAGAAAATTACCAAAATTAGAACAAAAAATAGAAGATTTAGAAAAATTAAATAATATAGTTTATGATGACGTACAAAAAAGCGCTATAAAGAAAGCAATTAATGATAACGTAGTAATAATAACTGGAGGACCAGGAACAGGAAAAACTACTATTATAAAAGCAATAGTAAGATTATATCAAGAATTATTTAAAGCTCATCAAGATGAGATAGCCCTATTAGCACCAACCGGTAGAGCCGCTAAAAGAATGATGGAAACAACTGGTATTAAAGCCTCTACTATCCATAAATATCTAGGTTGGGACAAAGATGCCAATAAATTTAGTACCAATGAATATAATCCAAATCCAGAAAGGTATATAATAGTAGATGAAGTAAGTATGTTAGATACCTTAGTATTTTCAGCATTACTAAAAGGAATAAAAAGAGACGTAAAAATAGTATTAGTAGGAGACTATTATCAATTACCATCAGTAGCAGAAGGTCAAATATTAAAAGATTTAATAGACTCAGAAGTAATAGATGTAATCCATTTAAATTGCTTATATAGACAAAATGAAGGATCGTATATAACAACCTTAGCCCATGAGATAAAAGATAAAGAATTAAGTGAAAGCTTTTTAACTAAAAAAGATGATTATAATTTTGTAGAATGTGATAAAGAACTAGTAACGCCCACAATAATTAATATAATAACTAAAGCTATAAAAAAAGGATATAGTGATAAAGAAATACAAGTTTTAGCTCCAATGTATAAAACCTTAAACGGAATAGATAATTTAAATAAACATCTCCAAAGATTATTTAATCCTCCAAGTCCTAAAAAAAATGAATTAACAATAGGAGATGTAATATATAGAACTGGAGATAAAATACTACAATTAGTAAATGACAATGATAATAATGTATATAATGGTGATCAAGGATACATAACAGATATAATATCTCATACCAAAAGCGCTAGCAAAAAAAATGAGATAATAGTAGACTATGATGGAAATAAAGTAACATATACTCCAGATAAATTTTTAAATATAAGACATGCATACGCAATAAGCATCCATAAAGCCCAAGGAAGTGAATTTCCTATGGTAATTATGCCAATAGTAAATAATTTTAATAGGATGCTTTATAATAAATTAATATATACTGCTATAACAAGAGCAAAATCATCCTTAATCTTAGTAGGAGATAGAATGTGTTTTGTTAATGGAGTTAGAAACGACTATGTAGAAGGAAGAAAAACAACCCTTAAAGATTTTTTACAAGCAAAATATAATTAGTATAAAATATTACATTTTGTAAATATTATAATTAGATACGATAGTATCTATCATAGATTCTAAAGGAGTTGATATTAAATGAAAGTAAAATCAATGATTGCATCATTTACAGCAGGTGTTGGTAGTGCCGTTTTATTTGAAAATATTAGAAATGGTAATATGCAAAAAATGATGAAAAAAATGTTAAAAAAAGATATAAAATATATGAATGATTTAGAAGATATGATGTAAAAAGAGGGCAATTTATTGCCTTCTTTTAAAATTAAAAATAACTTTTAAATTAAATTACTTTACAACACCCCATATTTTTAATATAATTTATATTGAGGTGTATAGAAATGGGAAGAGAATTAAGAAGAAAAGAAGCAAAGAAAAATAAAATAAATTATAAAAATTATAACAATGGTCCAGAGATGAGTGGAGTAGAAACATCATCTGCTGTAAAAATAACAATAATAGTAGTAGCCTTATTAGCAATATTATATTTAATTTTAGCAATATTTGTAACAAAAGAATTAGATTTATCAACTAAAAAAGATGAAGAAACAACAGAAGAAAATAATGCATCTACTGTAAGTAATGCTATTTTAGCAAAAGAAGTATTTAATCAATCAGATGAAACTTATTATGTATTATTTTATGGCTTTAATAATGATGATGAGAAAGATATCTCTGATACAGTAACAAGCAAATTAACAGATTATAAAGTATATAAAGTTGATACAGAAAGTGGATTTAATAAAAATTATGTATCAGATACATCAAATCAAAATCCTACATCAATAGAAGATCTAAAAGTAAAAAGCCCAACATTAATCCAAATAAGCGCTGATAATGTAACAAAATATGTAGAAGGAAAAGAAAATATAGAGGCATATACAGCAGAATAATTACATAAAATAAATTGGTGATACATATATGAAGTTAAAACTATATTTAGATTTTGATGGAGTAATATTAGATACATCAGAAATTGCAGATAAAAAAATGATTGATTTAAATCTAACAGAAATTACTGAAATAGATAACTATTATAAAAATATAGATTGGTATTTATTAATGAAAGAAGCAAAGCAGATTAATAATAGTTTAGCTAATATAAAAAAATTAATTGATAGTAATT
>CAVJSY010000091.1:0-2287 GCA_963652285.1 Oribacterium sp. | reverse complement strand
TTAATTATATTTTTGAGCAATAAAAAAATACTTACACATGGTAAGTAATTATTTTTTCTTTATTATTATTGTACTAGTATTACTTAAATCTAATGATTTAATAACTTTATCTAAGTCTTCCATATTTAGATTTTCTATCATTGAAATTACATCCTCTTCTATTTTGTTTTCAAAAATTATATTATCTACTATCATATCATTTATTATCTCAAGATTTTCAAAACTAAATATTTCATTGCTTATTAATACTTTCTTTTTTCTTTCTAAGTCACATTCTTTAATAGTTATATCTTTTAACTCATCTTTAATTTTTTCTAATAACTTGTTATATTGATTAGTTTCATTTATCAATGATAAAAGCATATGAGTATCACAGTTTAATAGGTTGAAATATAGAGAGTTTGTTATAATGTTTTCACTTTTACAAATATTATCAAATTCACTTGAATCATCAAATAAAATAGAAAATATTATAAATAAATATAAATTAAATACTCTGGTTGGGAGTGATGTTTTATTTGCAATTTTTATATTATACGATACTTTAGGAATAACAGTATCTAAATATATTGTTTCTTCTTTTTTTACTACTTTGTCTGGTTCTTTATATTCCTTTAATTCGATTTTTTTAAATTCTTTAAATTTCTTATGAGATTGATTTTCTATAATTGCATTTAAAATTTCTTCTTTATTGAAATTTCCACATACTACTAAGAACATATTTGAAGGATGATAAAAAGTATTATAGCATGTGTATAAAGTGTCCTTTGTAATCTTATTTATATCTTGAACAGTACCAATAACACTATCTTTAAAATTATTAATATGAAATACATTCTTCCTTATATGTTCATACATTACATCACTTATGTTATCATCACACATATGTATTTCTTGAGTAATTATACCTTTTTCACTTTCTACATTATCCTCAGTAAAATATGGACTTTGTACATAGTCTAATAAATAATTAATATTCTTTTTTAATTCATTAGGACCAGAAAATAAATATGTGGTATTTTTGAATGTAGTATAGGCATTGCAGATAGTACCACTAGAAGCAAAAAATGTTTCTGGTTGAGGATCTTCTTTTTGTGCAAATACTTTATGCTCTAAAAAGTGTGCTACTCCATATGGAACTTTAATCATTTTATCCTTATCAATTGGTACAAACTCATTATATATTGAGCCAAATTTTGTAGTAAAAGTAACGTAATTATTATTCCAATTATCTTTAGAGTATAAATAGACATCCATACCATTTTCTAATTTTTCATAATAGATTGTTTCATCTATTTTATTCATCACTATTTTCTTCATCGCTATCCCCCTTTAATATGTATTCTGTATGTATATATACTTTTTTAGCAACTTCCATTATATCTTCTTTTGTAACTTTTTTAATATTTTCTATTCTTTCATCAAAATCTTTAGAACCTACTAAAACTTTAGCAAAATAAGTATTAATTATTCCAGATTGACTATCTTTACTAGCATTAATACTTGCTATTATTGTTTCTTTAGCATTTTCTAAATCACTATCAGTAAATTTTCCCTTAATGACATTATTTAATACTTTTTTAATTAATTTAAATACATCATCTACATTTTTACTTTCAATTCCAGCATATATCATCATTATATTATCATAAGATTTCATATTTGAATTTACATAATATGCATATGAATTTTTCTCTCTTACTGTATCAAATAATAACGAATTAGAACTTCCTCCTAGTAACTCACTATATACTAATAATACATATTTTCTTTCAAAATCTGTTATGCCTTTTAAATTACATAATATAGTTAATTGTGTTTGATTAGCGTCTATTGTTTCTTCATATTTTTTAGGTTTAACAACAGATAGTTCATCTACTAATATATCAGTGCTTGCTTTCTTAAATGTTCTTGCTTTAAAGTATTCTCTTAATATTTCTTTTATTTCTGTCGTATCTACATCTCCTACTACGAATATATCTATTAAATCTTCATCTAATATTTCTTTATAGTATTTGTATAAATTTTCTCCATCTATTTTTTCTAAGTCTTCTATATATCCATATGGATTATATGAATATGGCATATCTTCTGTTGTTTCTAACAATTTAAATAGTGTATATTTTAATTTATTATCTTTTATAGATTTTAAAGACTTTTCCAATTTATTTTTACATTTATCTAAATTATCACTTTTAAAGGCATTATCTTTTATATCTGGATTAAATAATACATCCATTAAGAAAGAAATAGATTCTTTATTCATTCCAGGTTCTGTATATTTTTC
>CAVJSY010000090.1:0-4752 GCA_963652285.1 Oribacterium sp. | reverse complement strand
AATAAAGGCTTCCAATAATTTTTTAATACTGTTCCATTTAACTTTTCATTTCACCTTATAAAAAAACTTCATTAAATATATTAAAAAAACATTATTTTAGCTTTTTAATTCAATTTTTTATGTTCTAATTTTTCTAAGAATCATTTTTGGTCATAGAAGTACCTGCAATACCGTTCTTTATATAAACATAATGTGATGTTCATTTTTTTATTATGAAAATTAAAAATTTTATTTTTTCTTTGCTTAGTCTCTCTGCCTTTTTTCTTATTGTTGATGTTTTGCTTTTATTCCCTTTTAAATTTTTTTTGAAAATCTATGCATTTCTTCATAAGTAATTTTTTTATTACCAAAAGATAAAGCAACCATATTCATATATTTACTATTACAATCAAGTAAATACTCATATTTTGTCTTATTGATATTTTTCACAAAAAACGCCTCTCATTTCACAATAATTCTAACATACATAATATTTTTTGTCAATTTATGTATCAAAAAATATTATCAAAGTATCAATGAAAGAGTTTCCAAACAAACTCTCTAGTTTAAAAGTTTTAGTCTTTTATTACTAGCAAACTTTTATAAAATGCATAATTTATGCAGTCATTGATTTATACATAATTTTATGATAATATATTAACATGTTATAATTAAAAAGAAGGGAGAATAAAGCATGAAAAGTAAATTAGAAAAAGAAAGAGATTTTGGAACAATATTTGATACAATAAACCCAAAAACACAAAATAAATATGAATATGAATACGACCCTCAAAAAAATAAAAAATCAACATTTGCAAATTGGATAGATGCCTCTAAAGAATTAGATAACGCACCAAGTCCCAAAGGAAAAATCCTAAAATTTTAAATATATATAAACACAAAAGAGTTCAAACGAACTCTTTTTAATTTAAATTGCAATATCCAATATCATCATCACAACAAAACCAACAATCATTCCCAAAGTAGATAAATCCTTATCAGATGTAATAGATTCTGGCAATAACTCTCTTGCAACCACACATATCATAGCACCCGCTGCAAAAGATAATAAAAATGGCATAATAAATTTAATCTTTAAAACAAGTATTACCCCAATTATAGCAGATATTGGCTCTACTACCCCAGATGCTTGCCCATACATAAAACTTTTAAACCTAGAAATTCCATAACTACGAAGTGGTAAAGAAACAGCTGCACCCTCTGGAAAATTTTGAATACCAATTCCAACCGCCAACATCAAAGCACTAATTAGACTAACACCTCCATTAGATATACCACCAAAAGCAACACCAATAGCCATACCCTCAGGAATATTATGAATAGTAATAGCAGATATTAAAAGAATACTCTTTTTAAAATTAATAGACTTATTTCTATTACTAAGAACTCTATCTAAATATTTATCAGATAAAAGTACAAATAATCCCCCAATAATAAAACCTAATGCTGGAAATAACCATGCTATATATCCAAGTGTCACAGATAAATCTATAGCAGGTATAAGTAAAGACCAAAAAGAAGCAGCAATCATAACTCCAGCACTAAATCCTAAAACAGTATTAAGAACCTTTTTATTTACCTCTTTAAAAAAACATACAACCAAAGAACCTAACGCAGTAATACCCCAAGTAAATGTAGTAGCAATAATTGCCTGTATAATTGGATTTAATTCTCTAAACCAACTCAATTTCTACTTACCTCCACACTGTATAATATGAATTTAAAATATTTCTGCTACCTTTAGAATAAATAAAATATTAATATAAATTAAAATTAAAATTTTATAACAAATAATATTATTTTTTTATTATTTCTACTCTTCTAAAGTCCATATAATATTAGTCTTATAAAGTAAATTATTAACTAAAGGCTTAGTAACTCTAAAAAGTATCCCTTTATCATAATCAAAACTTACAGAAGTAGTTTTAATCTCACCACCATTAGCCTCACCAGTATAAACTAAAGTAGGAACAGAAGATAAAGTAAAAATATTACCATCACCATCTACATATACCAAAGAATTATCCAAAACAATACCACTATCAGAAGACATATCCTTATCAATAGCAGCATAAAGTTTCCAATTAGAACTATTAATTCTACTATCAATAACTGAAATAACTAAATCATCTTTTCTAGGACAAAGTATAGGATCACTTCCTATAGCAATAGGTTCAAATAATATACATTTAGTAGCGGTATCAATAATTATTTCTCCACTATAAACAATAACAATAGACTTAGTAGAATAAATTACATCATCATATTCTTTAGCAGTTAATTTAAAAGAAGTCCCAATCTCCATAGGATCACCATAAGAATAACTAAAAGTACCATCATCTAAACAATTAACAGAAACAACCTCTTGATTATATTCAATCAATACACTAGCATTACTACCACTAACACCACTAATTGCAGTATCAGTATCACTCAAAGCATTAACATGCAAAGTGACACTACCAATAGACAAAATCTTTTTATTTATAAAATTAAAATATGACATTGCTGGCAATACCTCTAATTCAGAAGAAGTATAATTATTACTATCAATAATAGTGCTACTACCACTAAAACTACCACTAACAATAGATTTCTCCTGGTCTTTATACCAAGAATAATCAGGTAAATTATCTTTAGATATAGTACTATTAATATCTATAATTTTATTAAAAAGATTTATTCTATCATAAGTAAAATTAAACTTAACAGAACTACTAGCATTTATAACATATGAACCCCTATTATATAAAACAACTTTCGAAGGATTATTCAAAACAAAAGATGTATTACTTCCCCTAAAATATATATTATAATTAGAACTAGAATTATTATTAATAACAGATAAAGTACCACCACTATTAACATAAATACTACCATAACTATACCATAAAGCATAACTACTACTATTACTAGTCCTAGTTAATGAAAACAATGCATTTTCATAAATAGTAGTAGTACTAGTACCATAAGTTCCATAAGCCAAACCATTATAAGCACTAACATAAAAAGAAGCCCCCACTAAAACATCAAGTGTTAAATCATTAATACCATAAATAAGCTCCCTAGAAGTACTAGTAAAATGTACCAAAGAAGAAGCCAAAATAGTAAGTGAATTATTAGAATTTCTAAACCAAAAAGCAGAATTAGCAGTAGAATTATGAATTATAGTAGTAGTACCACCAATCTCAATTCTATTGCATTCAGCTACCTCATTACCAGAAGCATAATTATCACCAATAGTTATATTGCAATCAATAAATCTAGTAAGTCCCATAGGATTAAAACTAATCTGTGGACCAAAATAAGTAATATTATCATAAGTAATACTAATATCCTTATATGTACTCTGTTCAGGAACATAAATAATTCCATAATAATTATAACCAGTAGCCTTAACATTCTTAACAGTAACAGACTTTGTTAAAGCACTAGTTACATAAATAGCATCAGAATACCCAAGTTTTTTTTGATCAATATATTCATAAGTAACAAAATTATAAGTACCATCAATAGTAACATCTGTCTTATTCTTATTTATAGCAATACCACTACTTAAAGTTATATCAGCGCCAAAATATATATAATTATAACCATTATCTCCTTCCAATACATTCTTTAATTCATCACTACTAAAAACAACTACTGTCTTATCATCTATTATTTCCATATCATCACAACCCTCATAATAATATATGAAAATATCTTTTAATGCATCATTATAAAAGAAATAAGCATCATACTTATTTCCTAATAAATCTTCTTATCTGAATTAAATTTCTATCTATCTTTTAAAATATAAAATTAATACCGATGTATTGTAACCATAAACTACTTACTTATCATAATCATCTAAAAAACTCTTATATTTACCATTACTCTTAACACCCAAAACACAATCCAAATTAACATTATCCATACTCTTAAAAATATTATAATCTATCCTATTATTAATCTTTCTTAATTTTTTTATTAATTCCTTAATTTCTTTTCTCTTACTAGTACCATCATTAATCAAAGAACACCCCTCAGTAAATCTACAAGCACAATTAATAAAAGTCAAATCATTAAAATTTCTCCAAGCAATAATAGATTCCTCATGAACCATATAAAGTGGCCTAATTAATTCAATACCAGGAAAATTATCACTATGAAGTTTAGGCATCATAGTCTTAATCTCAGAACCATAAAACATAGAAAGTAATGTAGTCTCAATAACATCATCAAAATGATGACCAAGTGCTATCTTATTACAGCCAAGTTCTTTTGCCTTACTATATAAAAATCCCCTTCTCATTCTAGCACATAAATAACATGGATTACCATCACTAACATTACTAACAACATCAAAAATATCACTATCAAATATCTCTATATCTATACCTAATGTTTTAGCATTATCAGTAATCATTTCTCTATTATAATCATTATATCCAGGATCCATAACCACATATCTAGCCTCAAAATTAACCTTCCCATGTCTTTGTAATTCCTGAATACATTTAGCCATAAGAAAAGAATCCTTTCCCCCAGAAATACAAACCATAATCTTATCATTTTCAGATATTAATTTATATTCTATTACTGCCTTAACAAATTTACTCCATATATCCTTACGATACTTTTTTATAATAGTTCTCTCTATTTCCTTATATCTCTCCATCATTATCATACATAACAATAGGTAAGGTTTTGATGTAATCTCCACCTTTTCCCCTGTTCTACACCGTACGTGAACATTTCTATTCATAC
>CAVJSY010000089.1:0-5001 GCA_963652285.1 Oribacterium sp. | reverse complement strand
TTATAATCTTCTATTACCTTTTCAAGTTTATCATATTTTTCATCAAATTCATCTAAAATTTTTTCTGCATCATCAATTATTTTGTATTCATTTTTTACTTTTTTTGATTTCAATAACTCTTTTATTATTTCTTTATCATTTTCAACTACATTTAAATAATTTTTATATATATTAATATTTTCATCATTAGAAATAATTTCTAAAATATCTTCCTTAGTTACACCAAGACTATGATGTTCATTTAGAATATTAACTAAATCATTTATATCAATCACACCATTTATGGTTACATAGCCTAAAATTTGATTATAAAGTTTTTCAATAATATCAATAACATTCTCTTTTAATGATAATTTTTTTAGCCTATTAATTCTCTCTTCTTCCTCATCATATAATTCTAAATAACTATATCCTCCTAAAACCCAAATTGGAATTATATCTGCTATATTATCAAGAAATTCAATTAATTCTTCTTTCTCTTTTTTAGAAAATTTTACTACCTCTGTTAAATCATCAACTAAATCTGATGCTTCCGCACCTAACGATAACGATGAAATAATATAATTTATTATTCCTTCTATTTGATTATTATCTGCTACTTTATTTTTTAATCTCTTTTTTAATTCGTTTGGAAAATATTCTTCTTTTATATTTACAATATCCATTACTTCTTTTAGATCAAATACTTTATACTCTTTAAAAAGGTCAGATAAATTTACGATTCCCAAAGTTTCTTTTATTACTTCTCCTAGATAAACTCTATTCTTCTCTACTACATAATCATCTTTTTTAATTATCTTTTTTAATTTTTCTTTTGTAATCTTTATTCCACTTTTACACACTAATTCAACTAATTTATCTATATCTAAAGCCCCATTTGCGGATATATAAAATGAAACTATAAACATTAACCTCTCATCTTTAGCATTAATATCTCCAAATGATTCTAAAAGGGAATGAATTTCTTCTGGCAATATATAATCGTTTTTAATTTTGTATACATATCCCATATCAAGTAAATAATTTTCTATCTTATCTATTTTCTTATTATCTTTTATATCATATAAACATTTAAATTCTTTATCAGAAAAAGTTATACTTTTAACAGGAAAATTTACAAATATTTGTTCTTCTAACTGCTCAATTGTTAATTTTTCTTCTGAATACTCCTTATTAATTTTTTCCAACATCTTTTTTGTTGTTGTTTCTAAACATTCTTTTAATTTCATTACTACCACTTCTTTCTTAAATATAATACAATAATTTAATATAACTGCATTTATTACATTATAACAGATATATGTTAAATTTACTATATCAAATAACTAATTATTAGCTTAATTTTGATATTTCTTTTCTTAAATAGTTATTATTTACTTCTAATTTTTCTATTTCTTGTTCTAGATTATCTAATTTTTCTTGTAATTCTTCTTTTGTACTTCCTAATAAACTTTTATTATCTAATAATATTCCGTACTCATTATTTAATTTTTCTAATTCTTTATAATAATTTATTTTTTCTTCTAATTTACTATTATTATTTTTTAAATCTTTTGTTTTATTATAATATATAATACTAATGGTGCTTGATATTATTATCAATAAAGATACTAAAATAGTTAATATTATATTTAATATTTTTTTCATTTTTCCTCCTTAATAATGTAGACTTCTTTTACCATAATAATTATATCTATTTTCAAAAGTATTTTTATCTTGATACTTTATTGTACCTCCTATAGGATCTGATATTATTACTGATTTATCTGTATATCCAATTAAAACTACAGCATGTTCATTTGCTTTCCAATATATGGTTTCTCCTGTTTTCTTATATATCCAAGAATTAGAAATATATGGTAGAGCTAAATACATAGATGTCCATACTATTACTGGTTTATTTTGTTTTACTATTTTTAATAGATTATCTAATGATTCTCCAGTAGAATTTATTATTCCTGCTTTATACATATTAGCAACTTTTGCGATTGATAATTCATAGGTTCCATATCCTGCTTCAGTTTTAGGATTACCTATAAATTCTATTTCTGGATTACCTCCATATAATATATTTTCTTCTTGGTATGGTAAATCTCCTTTATCTAAATTATTTATAATATCATCTACTTCAACATCAATATTATAATATTTTAATAATATATATAATGATACGCTTTCACATCCAGTAGGATAATTTGGATATTGATTAAATCTTATTACATTTGGTATTTGATATGTATTTTTCTTTTTTTCTTCTTCTTTCTTTTTTAATAATACTTTATACTGATTATTTAGAGTATTATTTTCAGTTTCTAAATTTGATTTTATTTCTTCTTTAGAGGAAATTGTTTCTTTTAAGGTTGCATTTTCTTGTTCTTCATTTTTTACATTTTCTTTTAGTTTATTTATATCTGTTTCATTAAATACTGATTTTATTTTTTCTTCTGTTTGTTTATAATTTGATTCTGTATTTTTATATTCTTTTGCTTCTTGTTTTAAGACTTTGTTATTCTCTTTTTCTACTTTGTAATTAGTGATATTTTGATAAAGATTATACTCTATTAATACTATAAATATTTGTAATAATATTATTATAATTATTTTAATTTTCTTCATAATCTACCTCAATATTTTCTAGATATATTTCATTATTTTCTATTTTAAATATATATTTATAATTCATGGTTTCTTTACCTAATATATATCTTGTATATGCTTCTATACTGCTATTTTTTATTATTTTGATTTTAATACTATCTAGATTCATTTTAAATCTTTTATTTATTTTTATTAATGGTATTTTATTATCTATTTGATCTTTTATATAATAATTCTTTTTACCAAAGAAATTATAGGTTATTTCATAAATATATTTTATATCTATCATATTATCTTCTATTTTATCTTGATAATTATCTTTATTATCTAATATATAGTTTGTTGCTATATTTGTCATATAATCATAATTATCAGATAAGATTTCACCATCTTCATATGATGATAATGCTATTAGGATATCATCATTTTGTGCTATAAATTCTTTTATATTTTGAACTAATAGCTCTTCATCTTCATAGTATGTTATTTTCTTTGTGAAGTCTATTTCTGATGATACTGGTAGAGCTTTAGTATTACTAGATATTAGAGTTATTGTTGATAAAATACCAATTATTAGTATAATTATTAATAATAGTTCTTTTCTTTTCATAATAACTCACCTACTTTTCTTTATTATATCATAAATATATAAAAAAGTAGTAAATAAATGCTACCTAATGTATTTCATCACATACTCCTGGATCTGGAGCATAAAAGCAATGATTTTTATATCTTCCTGATAGTTTTTGATCCCACCAAGTTTGTTTACATGATTCATTATTTGAGGGAGCATAAAACCATAGAGCATTAGTGGCAGGATAATAATATTCTCCTCTTATTACTCTTCTTGCTAATGATTTTTCTAATTCGGTAGGATTACCATAAAATAATGGTGCAGAAGATCCAGAAAATCCTCCAGGGTTTTATTAATTAGTACAACCTAAAAAAGAATTAATTATTGTTAGTCAAAGGAAGGAAGACTATCAATATGAATAACTATTGTATACATTTAAAGAAAAGAAAAAACAAACCATTTTGTAAGTTTAAAAATGAAGAAATACCTTTTTCTTATTGTCAGGAATGTAGCAACAAAGAATATAAAAAATCTCTGCAAATCTCTGCAAATCTCTGCAAAAAAGCACAGTGCTCTGTAGAGTTTTCTGCAGAGAAAAAACTAAAAAAGTCCACTTTTCGTTCTAAAAGTCCACTTTCGACCGGACAATCAGTGAGAAAAAATGCACAATCATTGACAAAAGAGCAGAAAAAAAAGATAAAAATGCACAATAAATCTAAGAAATTGACAAAATTAGAAAAAAATAGGAAATCTGTCTTTACCGAAGATTTAGATCACTGCTATTTATGTGGTAAAGAGAAAAACGACCTTCACGAAGTTTTCGGAGGCCGCAATAGAATTAACTCTATCAAATATAATTTCATTTTACCCTTATGCAGAGAATGTCACTCTAGCAATCAAAATAATGTCATATTTAACGATTATTGGCACAAGCAAGGTCAATTATACTGGGAAGAAAATATCGGCTCTAGGGAAGAATTTATTAATTTGTTTAGAAAAAACTATTTATAACAAAACAAAGAAGTAACTTTTTACTACTTCTTTGTTTTAATCTTTTTCCAGTCTTTTGGTGGTGTACCTTTTGGAACACCTAAAAAGCCAAAAAACTTTAAAGGTTTTAGCCCTCTTTTTTTGTCTTGCAAAATATCACTTCCAATCTTTTTAATTGTTATACTATCATATATTAGTGCTAAAATAATAAAAATTAACTATTATTTACTTATTAATTCATTATACATTTTCTTAGTTCCGTTTAGCCAATATTTGTTTAAACCATTCGGATCATTTGCTGCGCCAACAGGACAATACTTAGGTTGAATTTTATCTAATGTATCAAGTCCTACATCAAAATAATTGTTTTTAAGATTACTTAAAAATGCTACAATACCTTCTTCAAGTGAAGAATAATTGATAAGCCCGTTACCGCACATCATTCCACCTACATTATTTTTTTCTAAAAATGCTACACTTGTATAATTACCAGTTTCCCACTTTGAGATTGCAATACTAATTAAAATTTGCTCCTCATTTAAACCTAATTCTTTTGCTTTTTCAGAGATAAAACAACTTGTACTATCAAATAGACATATTTCTTGTTTTTCTTCAATTATGGCATTATTTACTAGTTCAGAATTAATGATTGTCCTATTTACAAATAATTTTTGATACTTGGCTTCTATTTTATATATGTTATAGAAATCAGATAATATATTTATTACTAATAAATATATTATTATCACTCTCATTAGCCTTGGTAATTTCAAAAAGAATTTTACCACTAAATTATTAAATGCTCTTATTATCAAATAAATTGCATACAATAAACCTAC
>CAVJSY010000088.1:0-4707 GCA_963652285.1 Oribacterium sp. | reverse complement strand
TTTTTTTGATAGTTCAAGTGTTTTTAATTTTGAACTAGGGTATATTATTCTTGAATAAATTAATGTTGATAATATAGAATTAAGTTCAAATTTAAATTGATATTTATTTGTAATCTCGTTACATATGGAATCTAATTTTAAACTGTAATAAATTTTTTGAAGAAATAAATAACCAACATTGTATGAATTAATTTTATCTAAGCCAATCAATCTGTTTTCATATTTTTTGATTATTACTGGTAATTCCTTATTCTTATTCTCGTTATTTAATTTTTCAACATATTTTTTAAGCCATACAATTGGATCTTCGTCACCAGCACGTAGTTTTAATTTTTCATAATTACCAATATTTTCATATACTTGAGTTGTCCTTTTTCCGTTTTTTGTAATATCTTGTATGATGGAATAATGTTCATGATTTTTGGATTTAGTTTTATTGATACGCATTGCAACACCTACCTTATAAAGTAATTATACACCTTACGAGAAACTTACGCAAGTAAAAATGATAAAAATTGACAAAAAAATTCAATAAATTCAATACTTTGCCAGAATTTTTCTCTTAAAAAGTGTCAAAAACCCGACTTGGAACTAGAAAAATCTAGTTCTTTTTATTATATATTTATTGTAAATTTTATTCTTTTCTGTTATACTTACCATGGTATAAATGCTAGATGAGGAGGATAATATGAAGGGGAAGACTAAGAAATATGACAAGACAGCTTTAAAAAAGAATTTAAGATTTAAATATAGGAAAAAGTTGGATAAGGATGTTGTTTTAAATATTAACTCTAAGGGATTTACATTGATAGAATTAATTGCAACGATTGCAATAATTTCGATATTATCCACGGTTGCTGTTTTTAGTGTCACTACATTAATTAAAAATAGTGAAGAGAAGTCTCTACAGACTACTTATAGTAGTTTGAAAGAGACAGCAGTTACTTTATCTAAAGAATTACCTGAAGATTATTGGGACTTTTATAGAGACAAAAATGGTAATGTTGATACAAGTTTTTATGTTTCTTGTGTATCTGTTAAGGATATGAAAAATGAAGGATATTACAAGGATGATGATTTTGATAGTAAATTTAATAAAAAGATTGAAGATGATACTTTTGTAATTGTAAAAAAGGATGTTAATAGCAAGGTGATTGTATCTAGTGAAATAGATGAAAATAAATATTGTTCTAGTAATTCATTTAATAATGCTAATTTAAAAGTTAAGAGTTATACTCCTTCTACTATAACTGTTGAGGCGGATTGTGGCTCTGATATTGGGTATAAATATGTTTATTCATACACAAATAAAAGTACTGGAGAAAAATCTGAAGATATGGCTGGTATAGGTAAAAGTTTTACTTATTCCGGATTAGATGCTAATACTAAATATGATTTGAATGTAACTTGTTCTAAAAGTAATGGTGTAGACAAGCATGGAAATTTGGAGCATACAACAGGAAAAGTTAACGTGATAACATTTTTAAATGAATGTACTGCTGATGCTGTACCTATAACTATTACATATAATGATGGAAAAAATTATTTCTTTAAATTAACTTCTAGTGGAAGCATTGCTTCTAAATATGAAGCTAAAGAATGTAATAAACCAGATAGTGATAGTTGCAATACTGATGTTATTACTTATGTAAAATCTAATACATGGTATATGGTTAATAGCAGTAATATTATTGTTAAGATGAATAATAATGGTACTATATATGTTTATTCAAGTGATAATTCTAGTGACATTAAGTTTTCTTCTTCATTGACTAGTGCTATTACTTCGATTGATAAAAGTGTTCCTAATGTTCCTACTTTAATTACTAGTGATAGTATAACGAGTGGAAATTGGCATAAGAATAATTATAGTATTACATTATCTGGTGGAGAGAGTAATAGTGTTAACTCTAAATGTAAAGGCGTTACTTATCAATTTAGTACTGATAATGTTAATTTTAAAGATATGTCGGGTACTTCTAAAAATATAAATAAAGAAGAAAAATCTAAGGCATATTACTTTAGAACAATGAGTAAAAATAAGAAAGTTAGTACATCTATTGAATATATTTCTAGTTTAGATAGCACACCACCTGAGTGTACATTTGAAGGTATAAAAGATTTTAGAAATTCAAAATCAATAGATGTTACTATGACTTGCACTGATAATTTGAGTGGTTTAAAAGAGAAAAATAAAGAATTATCTCCTGAAAATTTTAGTACTTCTAATAACATTAAAATTTCTAGCGTTAAATTAAATGGCGATAATTCTTATACAATCACTATTACTGCTACTGCTACTGGTAATGATTCTTTCATTAAAATAAAGAAGAATACCATATCTGATAACGCTGGAAATTCTAATACTGCTAAGAAAAGTAGTACTTTTACAATTTTGCCTAATACTTATACAATAACATTTGATGCAAATGGTGGAAGTGTATCTCCAGCAAACAAATCGGTTACTTACGGAAACACATATGGTGATTTGCCAACACCAACCAGAAGTGGTTATATATTTATAGGTTGGTTTAGAGGAGATGCAACAGCAACAAAAGATAGTAGTAAATTATATAAGGATTATCCACTTTATTATTATTGTGATACGTACTCAGATTTAGATGGAGCATTTGGCTATAACCAAGATTTGCTATATAATCATTATCTTAATTTTGGAATCGATGAGGGAAGACGAATATCAGAATACATATCTTCGGATACAGTAACAATAACAAGTAATACTACACTATATGCTGGTTGGTATGCAAAGAAATATACTATTAAATATTATGCAAATGGTGGAACAGGTAGTATGAGTGATACAACTGCTACTTATGGTAAAACTGCAACGATAAGTTCTAATGGTTTTTCAAGAACAGGATATACATTTGCTGGTTGGACTACAAATTCAAATGGAACAAATGATGGATATAATTTGACCAATTGGAGTGGAACATGGAAATATGATAATGGTCAATATGGAATAAGTAATAATACTTTAAAATTGTATGCTAGGTGGAGTGAAAATATTGAAACAATTAATGGGTATTGGTGTTCTGGCTCGGATTTATATTATATTACTACTTGTGGTTTAGGAACTAAGAAATGTAATTATACATATATAAATGATTCTTCTACAACAGGAACTATCGCTAAAAGTAGTTTAACTAATGATAATTTGACAACTTGTTCTAACTATAAAGTAAATAATAGTGAAATATATACAAAGTATTTAAAAAGAGCATTGGAATTAGTTTCTGATTCTAAAACTATAAAAATACTTAATGATAATACTGATGGAAGTGATGCTACTGTATTGAAAAATGTTACTATAGATACTAATGGTAAAACAGTTACTAGAACTTCTACAATTGATGTTAATAGTGATTATACGTTGACTATGAAAGGTACAGATAAGAGTAAAATATATAGTGAAAATTCTGGAATTTTTAATGTTTATGGTACTCTAAAAATACAGGGTGGGGTTTATGAATGTAATTCAAAAAATAAACATGCCATTAAATTATATGAAAACTCAAATTTAAATTTATCAGATGATAATGAGATTGGAATTTACTCTGATCAAGGTGGTGGCGCAGCAGCTATATATAGTGAATCAGAAAATGAGTTAAAGATCGAAGCAAAAAATGCTGGTATTATTATACGGGGTTCTGCTTATGGTATATGGACTAAAACCGCTACCGTAACCGTTACTTCTAGCCATAGTAGTAACATATATGGTGTTACTAATTGGATAGAAGGCTTAATGGGCTATGCAATACGTGCAAAAACTATTACTTTTGGTGATGTAAATAAAAATCAGTCTCAGTATGGTGAAAATTATTTTAATCCTGGTGCAAGATCACAGAGTTATACTTTTAATGAGCAAGGTGTTCAAAGCGTTTTATACGCTGATGGTTCAATAAATTACAAATCAGGAACGCTTTATTCTACATTTCCATATGGTACATTAAAAAAAGATTGTTATTCGGATAAATCTTGTAAAAAGTTTAAAAAAACCGATAATGAATATACTTTTAAACCATATTATACTGGTATTACTGATAAAATAGGTTCTGAATCAACTGGTTATGTTAAAGGAAGTATATTTACTATCAAAAATCCAGCAATTCCTTCGGGCTATTATGGACAATATTTTTCGTCTAAGTCAGGAACTTTGGCTCTTAGAATTGTAAATAATGATTATAAGAATACTGATTAAATTGAAAGGAATAATTGATGCTGATGAAAGAAAAAAAATTAAAAATTATATTGAAATTATTAATTGTTATTACAGTTGTTTTTATTGGTTTTATAATTTTAGAAAAGAAAGATAATACTTCTAATAATAATGTTGCTCCTGAGGTAACGGATAATTCTACAAAATTAATAGAATTGTCTGATGATGCTATAGATCAGATAATTGATGACTATAAATTTAGTTTTGCTAGATTATATTTTGGAAATGGAAAGAGTACTTTTTTGGTAAATATTTATAATGAAAATGATAATAATTTAAAAAAATTAATTGGTATTAAGATAAATTTTATAGCTAATAATGATGATTTAATATATTCGATTGATGTTCCAAATGTTGAATATATTAGCTATCCGTATATGTATTCAACTACTGTTGAAACTGATTTAAGCAAAACTAAGTCTATTAAGTATGAATTAGAATATGAAGAGTAATATTTATATTAAATA
>CAVJSY010000087.1:759-8059 GCA_963652285.1 Oribacterium sp. | reverse complement strand
ATATAATCTTATTTTCTGATTTACTCTTGCTGTGACAATTTCTTTCATATTTCCTTTCTTTTGTTCTATACCATATATCATAGCATAAGGATGTAACAAAAGTTGATGTAAATTTTCTGAAGAAATAATAACATTTTTAATATTCTCTATTCTTAATTCTTCTTTATGTAAATGTTTATTCTTTATCATTTTTTTATAGTCTTTTTTATAAGCATCAGAATATATTATTTGCATATTATTCCCCCTCAAGTTATCACAAATATATTATAACCTAATAGGTAATAATATGCAAGAAAAAAGAAATTATTTTCCACAATTTCCACATTTGCTAGTATTTAATAATTTCTTATATCTTCTATTAATACTCATTATAATTAAAAATAAATCATTATAATATTTAGTATAATTTTGATAATCACTATTTTTATACAATTTATTTTTAATATCCATAATTAAATATTTATCTGTTGTATTCTTACCTTTATCTAATAAAGAACTTAGTTCTTTATTAGACTTTACTTTATCTTTATAATAAATTAAATTTTTGACAATATCACTATTATCTAAATAATCAATAAATTCATATGTAGCATTCATTATCTCATTCATATTATCCCTCTTTAATTACTAGTATAGCATATTTATTTTAAAACATCCAATAAACTTTGTACCATTTCCATATTATTAGCCATTTTATTAATTCTATCCTCCATAGTAAGTTTATATTTTACCTTCATATCATTAACAAAATAATTAAAACTAGCACTATCTCTATTAAGAGCCTTGTACCAATAACTATTCTCCCTAAGAAAATTCTTTAAATTAATATCATTATCTATTTTATACCAAACATCAAAACTCATATTTAATCCTCAAACTTTCTATATAAAGGCCTAGGATTATAAGTACTAGTTTTACTACCCTCTTTACTACCTAATATTTCCCCAAATAATGATAATGTTTTCTGTAAGGAAGTAAGACTATCTTGTACTTTATTAACATCTATATTTTTAGCCATCTTAATAATATCTTCTAAATGATATGATGTACTCCTACTAGTATTATTATTACTACTAGTGCTACTAGTAGTAGTTAAATATTCATTCCAAACACTATTATCTTCACCATAGATATCATATATTTCATAAAATTTTTGCCAAGACATTTCACCATTTTTTATATATTTAATTAAAGATGGATTACCCTTAACAAACTCCTTAAAATCATCTACTTTACTCATATACATTCACCCTCTATTAAAGTATATGAAAAAAAGATACAAAAGTATCCTACATTTCTAAATTATGATAAACATTTTGAACATCATCTAAATCTTCTAAAGTTTCAATTAGACTAATAGCTTTTTCCATAGTTTCTTCATCTAATGGAACATAATTATCTGGTATATAAGTAACTTCTGACATAATAAATTCATTATATCCTAAAGATTCTAAAGAATCTTTAACACCTAAAAATGCTTCAGGAGTTGTTTCAATAACATATCCATCTTCTTCACTTCTAAAATCTAATATATCTAAATCTAATACAGCAGTCATTAATTCATCTTCATCATATTTCTTATCTAAAATAAGTAAACCTTTTCTCTTAAATAAATAACTAACTGAACCATCAGTACCTAAATTTCCACCTCTTTTAGTTAAACTACTTCTAACAAAAGATGCTGTTCTATTCTTATTATCAGTTAAACAATCAATCATTAATGCCATCCCACCAGGTCCATAACCCTCATATCTTATAGCATCATAGTTTTCTCCACTACCTTTAGCTTTAGCCTTATCAATAGCATTTTGAATATTAGATTTAGGCATATTTTCAGCCTTAGCTTTTTCTACTACCATTCTTAAAGCAGCATTATTATTAGGATCAGCGTCCCCACTTTTAGCAGCAACATATATCTCTTTAGCAAGTTTAGCAAATACCTTACCTCTCTCAGCATCAATTGCTCCTTTTTTTCTCTTTATAGTAGACCATTTAGAATGTCCTGACATATATATCTTACCTCCTCATTAATTTTTAAAACCAAATTAATTATAGCAATAATTGACTATAAAAGTCAATTACTTTATAAGAAAAACAACCATAGTCCACAATAATAAAATACTTTTATCCTAAATAACTTAAAATTACTGGCGCTAATATAATTAATAATATTAAAGGAACAAAGAAAAGTACAGATATAACACTAATCTTAATAGGTATCTTAGATATCTGAGACTTAACCTCCATCTTTCTCTTTTCTCTCATATAATCTATTTGTTCATACATATTAGCAATAATACTAGTACCATATAAATCAGTTTGAGTTAAAGATAAAACAATATTATTAATATTAATAGAAGGAATATTCTCTTCCATATCCACTAAAGCTTCAGTTAAACTCTTACCAAACTTAACCTCTCTCATAACCTCTTTAAATTCTAAAGATAAATCCCCACTAACATTACTAACAGTAACATTTATAGCATCCTCTAAATTTCTACCAGTATCTAAAGATAAAGTAAGAACCTCAAAAAATTGTATAGCCTCTCCCTCTAACTTAGAACTTCTTTTTTTTATTTTATCATCCAACATAAAATACTCAAATAATTTATAAAATGCAAAAGTACCAATAGGTGCTACTACATAACCATATTTGCAAAAAGATAATAAAACAATAAAAACTAAAACACATAATATTAATCTCATATTTAAAAAATCTATAGGATCTAAATTACTAGATAATCCCAGTAATTTAATTTTCTTAGAAATCTTAGAAATTAATTTCTTATTATAAATTTTTCTAGATAATTCGTGATTTTGTCCCATATATTAATACCTCACTTTCATTATCTTTCTTAAAAACCATATATATATAGATAACATTATAATAATAATAAATATTACAAAATATCCTAAAGGATTATTAAATAAAGGATCAAAATAACTAGGATTTAATATATATATTATACCAGTAAATATAAAAGGAACAAAAAATAATATCTTCACAACTAAATTAGATGCTCCAGTTAAATTCTTAAGTTCCTCTTCTAACTTTTTCTTATCAAATAAAGTTTTTTCAATAGAATTAAATACCGCTACTATATTACCACCAGTTTTATTTAATATAGTTAAAGTAGAAGCCATATAAGAAGCCTCCTCAATATTAACTCTTTTAGCAAATCTATCAAAAACAATATCAACAGATAAGCCATATTTCATATCCTGATAAATTTTCTTAAATTCATAATTTATAGGATAAGGCAATTGCTTACTAGCAATATTCACAGCCTGCATAATACTCTTACCACTCTTAAAAGCATTATTCATAATCATTACTGCTCTAAGCATATCATTCCTAATCATCTTAATACGTCTTTTACTATATATAATTAAATATATATCATAAACATAATAACCAATTATAAAAAATAATATTATTTGCAACATTCCAATCATTTTAAATTGCAAAGCATAAGATATCATTACTATAAATACAAATATTATGCCAATAACAATCTTATGTACTATAAAATCTGTTAAGTTAGTTTCATCACCTACTAAAACATATTTATTATATCTCTTAGCAATATTATTAATAAAATTAATCTTACTTAACCTAATACTAAATCTCTTAACAAATCTATTATATGATAATGATAAATCATCTAATAATGAATCAGCCTGCTCCTTAGTAGGAGGTGTAGTATATCTGCTTATTCTTCTTTCTTTCTTTAAAGCAATACTAAGTCTTATTAAAAATATACCAAGTATTGCAATAATTATAAAAACAATAACTTGAATAACCATTACACCCATACATCTCACCTCCATTACTTATTAAATAAATAATCTACTATATCAATACCTTTTCTCCTAATCTTATCATAAATCTTAGGAATATAATTATTCATCTTAAATTCTCCTATAACATTACCCTCTTTATCTAACCCATCTTGAACATAAGAAAATATTTCCTTTACACAAACCTTACCATCTTTCATACCATCAACCTCTGATATACTAGTAATCTTCCTTCTACCATCACTAAGTCTATCAATTTGAACAACTATCTCTATAGCATTCTCAATATACCCTCTAACAGCACTAACAGGTATTTCCATCTCATTCATCAAAATCATAGTCTCAAGACGATTTAAAGCATCAACAGGACTATTAGCATGTAATGTAGTTAATGAACCTTCATGTCCTGTATTCATAGCCTGCATCATATCAAATGCTTCCTTACCACGAACCTCTCCAACTATAATTCTATCAGGTCTCATTCTAAGTGAATTTCTAACTAAATCTCTAATAGTTATTTCCCCTTCACCTTCATAATTAGTAAGTCTAGTTTCAAGTGAAATAACATGCTTTTGATGAAGTCTTAACTCTGCTGCATCTTCTATAGTAATAATTCTCTCATCATTCCCAATAAAACTACTAAGAATATTAAGCAAAGTAGTCTTACCAGTACCAGTACCACCACTAATTAAAATATTAACTTTAGCTCTAACACAAGCATCTAAGAAAGTAGCCATATCATTAGTAAGAGTTCCCTTCATTAAAAGATCATCTACTCCCTCTAACTCCTTAGAAAACTTACGAATAGTTAAAACTGGACCCTTTAAAGATAATGGTGGAATAATAGCATTAAGTCTAGAACCATCTCTTAATCTAGCATCAACCATAGGATTAGCAGCATCAATAGTTCTACCCAAAGGTTGAACTATCCTTTGAATAGTTCTAATAATATGCTTATCATTTATAAATGATATAGAATCATCTAATACTAACTTACCATCTATCTCAACATATATTTCATTAGGACCATTAACCATTATCTCAGTAACACTATCGTCTTCTAGTAATTCAGTAATAGGACCATAACCATTAATCTCATTTTGAATTAAATTAAATATATGATTTCTTTGTAAATAATCTAAATCATATCCCACCAAAACATTATCAATCTCATCATTTATATATTGCTCTAATAATTTATCATCAGGAATATTATCATCAATCAAATTTTGAATAATTTTATTTCTTAAATTATCTAAAAGATCTTTATCTTGAAACACATCATAATCACTAATATTATCAACCTTAATATCACTAGGTTTAATATCAAATACTTCACTTAAACTTTGTTTAGCCATTATTAATCACACCTTCTTTATGAGAATCAGATATCAAATCACGAGCCATACTCTCCATATGAGATATATCACCACCATGAAATCTTAAAACATTTCTATTAAGAGTAAGTATTTCTCCATCTAAAACATATTTATCTATATTTTTAATATAAAAGTTCTTAGAAATTGTATAATCAATATTAGCTTTAATAATATTTCTAATATCAAACAAAGATAAATAATCTCTACCTGTATCCCTAGATTGATTTAAACATATTAAATAATTAGTCTTATCAGCATCCTTAAATATACTAATTAAACTCTTCATATTTTTTAAATCTATTAAATCATTAGTAACAACAAATAAAGACATATAACTAGAATCAAGTATTAATAAATTTCTCTCATCAATTATATGAGTCATATCAACAAGTACAACATCGTAATCTTTTCTAGCCATATCAAGTATCATAGGAATATATTTATTACTAACCTTCATTGCCTGTCTAGGATCCCTAGGAGACGCTATTACATCTATACCTTTATTATAACTGCTTACATAATCAGATAAATTTGTAAATCTTCCATTACTAATACTATCCATAAGCCCAAAAATATCCCTTTGATTTTTTATATTTAGTAAAGCTGCAACACCACCACTATATAAATCAAAGTCAATAATTAAAACTCTCTTCTTCATCATAAAATATATACCAGCTAAATTTAGTAAAATTGTAGTTTTACCTACACCACCTTTAACAGAAGATACACTAATAATTTTACCTTTCTCTATTGCCATAATATCACCCTACTTTACCCTTTTAATTTTTTTATCATTAATATTACCAATATAATATGATTTAACCTCAAAAAAACTTTTACCAACAAGATTACCAAAAACTCCCTTAACTTTTCCACTTAAGCTGGCAGAAACATAATCATCATTAACCAGAATTTCTACATCAGTAGTGTCTTTATAATTTAAAGTAACTAACTCATTAAGTGTATCCTCTATATCATCATCTTCGCTATGTTCTATTCCATAAGATACAATCATAAAAGAAATATTATCTAACTTTTGTTTTTCCACAATACTCTTACCTATATCAAAAACTAATACCATTACAAGAAGCATTATAGGTAATAGCATTACAAATAATACTAAAGTTTGTCCCTTATTATTTAGACTCTTCATAAGGAATCACCCTTTCAGTATATATTGGATAAGGATCATCCAATATAAGATTCATCCCTGGAGTAACAATATCAACATAACTTTTAACATAAATATTATAATATTTATTATCATCACTTTTCTTTATACTAATATCATACTTAGGATATGATAACTTAATATTATTAATATCATCACCATTTTCTACCATAAGTACAATATCACTAGTATCATTTTCCAAACTACTCTTAGCATTAAATATCATTCCAAAATCAACAATAACAAATAAAATCATTAAAAACACAGGTAGAATTAATATAAACTCAACTAAAGCCTGCCCTCTTTTATTAAGCATTATTAACCACCTACCTTTTATTCTAAAAGTATTATACCAAATTCAAAGAAAAAAAGAAATAGATTTCTACATTTTTTCTATTTCTTCTTTAAATTTTATTATTTAATTTTAATTACTTTATTAGTCATTATCTTTATTTACTTAATTATATAACAATACCAATAACACTCATTTTTAAGATGACATGATAAATAAATTTTTCTATCTCATTTTTAAACTGGTCGAATTCGACCAGTTTAATTTTTTTTGATTATCACTTTATTATATTCATCATACATTTTTGGGGTAAAATGCTCCTTCTCTATATAATTTTTCTATATTATGAGCCTCTCTAAGCTCTTTATCAGTACAAGAAGGTAAAGATTTTATAGAATCTTTAGTTAATATAAAAGTGCAATCAGGGCGAGATAATTTATTAGACATCAAATAAGTATTATGACTAGTTAAAACAGATTGAAAAGAACTTTGTTTATTCAATCTATCAACTATCTTTGCTGCCAATTCAAAATGATATGTAGCATCAAATTCGTCAATGAATAAAAATTTTACTTTTCCGAAATAAATTTCCCAACAATAATATAACCATAAAGCCTTTGTTCCAGAAGATATTATACTATCAAAAGTAGTTATATG
>CAVJSY010000087.1:0-749 GCA_963652285.1 Oribacterium sp. | reverse complement strand
CATTAGGCACTTGAATTTCAATAAGTTGATAAGTTAATCCATTACTTTCCAAAAAGTCATTAAAATCTTTAATTTTCCCATTCTCAATTATTATTTTATCAAGTACATTTGTATTGTTTTTAAGTCCAATAAAACCTTTAATATCTACACTTCTAAACCATAGCATTGAATTAACAAAATCCATCATTTTAGTTAATATTTTATTTTTAGTTAAAATTGTATTATTACAAATATATTTTACCACTGATAAATCATCATCATTATATTTCCAATTCAATGTTTGTGCTTCTTCAATATCAATGATTTTTGAGTTTGGATTAGAAAAATCATATTCAATGATTTTTTTACCATTATATAAAACTTCCTCATATAAAATTTTATATAAACTTTTTTTTCTGTATTTATATACTATTCTGTCATTATCAAACTTAAATTCATAATAGAATTCCGCATATTTATGATTACCATCCATATTTAAATAATTAAGTGAAACTATAGGTTCCATATTCTTATCTCTATCTGTTAAATGAAATAAAATATCAAACAAAGCAAAACCTATATTGGTTTTCCCTGAACCATTTTTTCCATAAATAATTGCTTTATTAATAACATCATTTTTTATCAAATTTTTATTAAATTGATATTCTTTGTGATTTTCAAAATTGAAAACTATTTCTTTGTCAAAACCCTTATATCCTTTTACTTTAAACTTACAAAGCATAACTAGTCACCTCTCAATAGTATTATAT
>CAVJSY010000086.1:1424-7486 GCA_963652285.1 Oribacterium sp. | reverse complement strand
TATTAATATAATTATTTTATATAATAAAGGTACTAGATTTTACTAGTGCTTTTTTTAAACTAAATCTTTATTCTTTATTATAAATACATTTCTATCTTTATAAAAAGCATAAAATACTTCATTTAAATTTATATCTTTTTTATCTAATAATCTATATACCCATTTATGATCTTTTTTTAATAATCTTAATGTATCATCTTGTATTTCACTATCTAATATAAGTGGTAATGGTAATGGAGAAGATAGCGTTTTATTCTCATCATATCCAAATACTGATAAAGTACCATTATTTTCAAGTATTGCATATTCTACTTCTTCTATGGATCTATATCCTTTTTCTCTTAATTGAACTAATAAATCATCTAAGTTATATTTTTGTTTTTGCATTTCTTTATAATTTATCTTTCCATTATTAATAATAGTTGAGGGATTTCCATCTAAAAATACTCTAAGTTTAGGTTTTCTTAATGTTAAATATGCTAAAATTATCTGTAATGTCGTTAAAGCGGCTATCGGAATTATAGAAAACATAATATTTTTATCATAGTTTTCTATGCTTATTACTACTAATTCTGCTATTAAGATTGATACTATTAGATCAATTATTCCTAATTGACCTACTTCTCTTTTTCCCATTAATCTATATATTAAGAATATAAAGAAATAGAAAAATAATGTTCTTTCTAATACTATTAAATAATTCATTTTCATCACCAATATTATTATGTGACATATGTATATTTTTTTATACATTTTCATACTATTTATTGGTGATAAAGATGTTAAAAAATTATTTAAATAGTATTCTATGGTTTATGGGTATTTTAATTATTGGTACTATTTTTATTACTATATTTAATTATTTTGAAATACTAAATACTAATATAATTAAAATATTAAAGATGATTCTAATTATATTTGATACATTTATAGCAAGTTTTAAATTAGGTAAAAGATGCAAAAAGAATGGTTATATAGAAGGGCTTAAATTTGGTGGAATTATTTTAACTATATTAATAATTATGAATTTAATATTTAATAGTTTATCTTGGAAACAGATTATAATATTTACAATTATTCTAGCAACTTCAATGTTAGGAGGAATGATTGGTATTACTAGAAAAAAAGAAATATAATCATTCGCTTTGCATTTCGAATATTATATCTCTTAATTCCATAGCATGTTCAAAGTCTAATGCTTTAGCATAAGCTTTCATTTGCTCAGTTAATTCTTCTATCTTCTTTTCTTTTTCTTTTTTAGTTAGTTTATGTTTTTTAGTATTTGTACTAGGTTCTTCATAATTAGAGATAACATCTCTAATTTCTTTTTTTATAGTTTCTGGAGTAATATTATGTTCTTCATTATATTTTTCTTGTATTTCTCTTCTTCTTTTAGTTTCTTCTATTGCTACTTGCATTGAATCACTTATATAATCTGCGTACATTATTACATGTCCTTTAGCATTTCTAGCACATCTACCTATTGTTTGAATCAAACTTCTAGAACTTCTTAAAAATCCTTGCTTATCAGCGTCCATTATTGCTATTAAACTTACTTCTGGTATATCTATTCCTTCTCTTAATAAGTTTATTCCTACTACTACATCATATTTTCCAACTCTTAAATCATGAATTATTTGTAATCTTTGGAGAGTCTTAATTTCATTGTGTAAATAGGCAACTTTAATATCTAGATTTTTTAAATAATTAGTTAATTCTTCTGCCATTCTTATGGTTAAAGTTGTTATTAAAACTCTTTCATTATTATTTATTCTTTTATTGATTTCCTCCAATAAGTTATCTATTTGATTTTTTGTTGGTTTTACTTCTATAGTTGGATCTAATAGACCAGTAGGTCTTATAATTTGTTCTACGGTATGATTATGAACATGCTCTAGTTCATAATCACCTGGAGTTGCTGATACATATATTACTTGATTTATTTTTTTCTCAAATTCATCAAATTTTAATGGTCTGTTATCTAGGGCAGATGGTAATCTAAATCCATAATCTACTAGATTTAATTTCCTTGCTCTATCTCCATTATACATTCCTTTTACTTGGGGTATTGTTACATGGGATTCATCTATTACTAATAAATAATCCTTAGGAAAGAAATCCATTAAACAGGTAGGCGTTGCTCCTTCTTCTTTTAAGGCTATGTGTCTAGAATAATTTTCTATTCCTCTACAAAAACCTGTTTCTTGTAGCATTTCCATATCATAATTAGTTCTTTCTCTTAATCTTTGTTCTTCTAATAGTTTACCTTTGCTTTTAAAATATTCTAATCTTTCATCTAATTCTTTATAGATATTTTTTATTGCTATTTTTAATTTATCATCACTTGTTACGAAGTGAGAGGCTGGAAATAGAGAAATACTTTTTTTATCTCTAATTATTTTTCCTGTTACTGTATCGAATTCACTTATTCTGTCTATTGTATCGCCAAAGAACTCTATTAGTATACCATTTTTTCTTTCATAACTAGGTACTATTTCTAAAGTGTCACCTTTTACTCTAAATGTTCCTCTTTTTAGATCAAAATCATTTCTTTCATATAACATCTCTACTAATCTTTTTAATACATTTTCCATAGGAATATCCATATTTACATTTAATGTTAACATCTTTTTTAGATACTCTTCTACTTCACCTATTCCATATATACAAGATACTGATGCTACTACTATTACATCTTTTCTAGATAGTAATGATGATGTTGCTCGATGACGAAGTTCATCTATTTCATCATTTATTGAAGAATCTTTTTCTATATAAGTATCTGTTTGCGGAACATATGCTTCTGGTTGATAATAATCATAATAAGATACAAAGTACTCTACTGCATTATTTGGAAATAATTCTTTTAATTCTGAATATAATTGACCTGCTAAGGTTTTGTTATGAGCTAAAACCAACGTTGGTTTATTTACATTTTTTATTACATTAGCAATTGTAAAGGTTTTACCTGTTCCAGTAGCACCTAATAATACTTGTTCTTTTGTACCTTTGTTTATTTCTTCTGTTAATTCTTTTATGGCCTCTGGTTGATCTCCAGATGGATTATACTTACTTACTAATTCAAACATGATAACCTCCTTTTTTACAATACATAAATATTTATACTAAATCTAATAATAACTAAAAATTATATCACAATTATTATAACATTAAACTACTCTATATTCTCCAAATCTGCTTTAGTAAGTTCCAACAATTCTTTTTCTTCTCTAATTATTTTAATTAATTCTTCTTTTGAAGGCATATATGTCAAATATTTAGAAGCATAAACATTTTTCACACTATCTCCAAGTGTCATTTCTACAACTGCATCATCTTTATCAGCACATAATAATATTCCAATTGGTTCATTTTCTCCTTCAATCATTTGAGTTTTTTTATAATAATTCACATACATTTGCATTTGTCCAATATCTTGATGCGATAGTTTTCCAATTTTTAAATCTATAATAACAAAACATCTTGCTAAACGATTATAAAACACTAAATCCGGATAATAGTACTCTAAACCAATCTTTAATCTCTGTTGACTTGCAACAAATGAAAATCCTCTTCCAAGTTCCAATAAGAATTCAGTCAAATGATTTAATAAAGATTCTTCTAAATCACTTTCCAAATAATTTGTATTTTCTTTTAAACCAGCAAATTCAAAAATATATGGACTTTTTAATAGTTCTTCAGGTTGTTTTTCTATTTCACCTTTTTTTGCTTCAATCATAATTAAATTTTTATCTGGAGAAATTAAATATCTATCATATAATTTAGTGTTAATTTGACGTCTTAATTCTCTGCAACCCCAATTAGATTTAATTGATTCTGTTTGATAAAAATCCCTTTCTTCTTTTCTTTCTATTCTAATTAACTCTTGAAAATGAGCCCAAGATAATTCGGTCGACACTGTCGACCAATTTGGATAATACTCATAAAATCTACGCATTCTTCTTATTGAGACTGCAGAAAAGCCAATACCAAATTCGTTAGTTAATTTTTTTGATAATGCTTCAATTATACGTTTACCATATGTTCCATCACTTGAACGTTTGTATAATTCAGATGTTATTTTGCCTACATACCAATAAACCTCCGTCATTGTTGTATCTATTTGTTTTAACATTCAGTATTATCTAGTCCATTTCATTTTATTTAGTCCTATTTTTGTGGATTTATCAACACTAAATAACACTAGATAACATAGGAAAAGTGCTAACATCATAATAAGATACAAAGTACTCTACTGCATTATTTGGAAATAATTCTTTTAATTCTGAATATAATTGACCTGCTAAGGTTTTGTTATGAGCTAAAACCAACGTTGGTTTATTTACATTTTTTATTACATTAGCAATTGTAAAGGTTTTACCTGTTCCAGTAGCACCTAATAATACTTGTTCTTTTGTACCTTTGTTTATTTCTTCTGTTAATTCTTTTATGGCCTCTGGTTGATCTCCAGATGGATTATACTTACTTACTAATTCAAACATGATAACCTCCAAAAAGTCCATTATTAACCAATGAAACACCATCTTTATTAAATCTATATTTTATAAATATTCTTCTAAATCAACAACTATTTTATAAACCATAGTCATCGGATTATTTTTTGATGGCCTTTCCACTTCATTATTTAACAATTCTAAATTCTTACTGTTTTCTATTGCTTTGATTAATCCATTATTTTTTGATACTTTTTCAAAAATTTTATCATCATTTTTTTCATAATTTCCAAGTTTATTTTGTTGAAATTCTTTATCTAAATACTCAAATATATCATCTTTTGAAATATAATTATTTACTTTTCTAAAATGTAAAAGCAACCATAATTCAAAATTAGGATTCGACCATGCAACATTATAATCACAATTTACAATTGCATTATCAAATTGTTCATCATTATAATCATCTTTATCAAATACTACCCAAATTTTTCCATACTCCTTATTTGAATAGTTAACAAACTTACTTGTATATTTTACTAAATCTTTAGTATTTTTCCCCATTCCTTTTACTTCAATTTGAGGTATTAAAACATCAATTTTATTTCCATACTTTTCATTTATCTTTTTCTTTAATCCATTAAAATAATTAGGTTCTGTTTGTTTTCCTTCACATACAATCAAATAATTTGCTGGTGCGAGTTTTTTGCTTTTTAGCTTGCTTTTTCTAGAATATTCTTTATTTCTCATAAATTTCAAATTCTTTCAACACTGGAATAGCACCATATCTTCCAGTTAAATAGTCCTTATTATAAGTAGCATCATTTCTAACTTTTTTTGTATTTCCGTTTTCATCTTCTATAATATAATCTGATAACGAATATAATTCTGAAATTCCATTCTCATCTTTTTCAACAAACCAAATTTCATCTCTTCTAAATATTTCTTTATTCAAATTAACAGTATCATGTGTTGAATAAATTAACTGTCCATTTGCTATATTTTTATCGCTATTATGAAATAAATTAATAATATATCTAGTTAACAATGGATGAAGTTTAGCGTCCAATTCATCAACAAATAAAGTCATTCCATTTAATAAAGCATCCATTAAAAAATCAAATAAATGTAACATTTTTAACGTCCCATTTGACTCAAGTTCCAATGGTAAAGCTTTTTTGGTATTATTTTCTCCACAATGAACCAATTCAATTTTTACAACACCATTTGTATTCTTTAACTCTTCAATCGAAGTTGGAGTTGTATTTATAGATTCAATTGTTGCATCAAATGTCTGAATAAATTTCAATAATTCTTCTTTATATTTTGAATCTTCTATAATTCTAGAAGAAATTTTACTATTAAGACTATTTTCTATACTAGGATTTCCCAAATTTAAATAGTTTGCATAAATAAACCATTCATATACATTTTTAAAATCTTCATTTTTATTATCTATTCTAGTAAAAGCATTTAAAACTAAAGTTTTTTCGTTTAAATTAGCATTTTCCAATAATTTATTTTTTTCATCCCTTACCTGAATATGATTATTATCTCTTTCAAATATTGGATAAAATTTATTAATTCGCTTTTCAAATAGCCACTCAG
>CAVJSY010000086.1:0-1313 GCA_963652285.1 Oribacterium sp. | reverse complement strand
AGAAGAAATATTATCATTAAGTATTTTAAATCCATATTTATAAATTTTATTATTTCTAGCAAGTATTTCCACTTCAAAACCCATAGGATTATTATTAATCATAAAAGTATAAACATTATCTTCATTAAAATTAATTCCTAATCTAGAATCATCACTAATTAATACCTTCTTTTTCATATAATAAAAAGCTTCTAATACATTTGTTTTACCACTTGCATTTGCCCCATAAATAGCCGCTACTTTTAAATATTCCCCATTTTTAGTTTTAACAACATTATAATCATGTTCCTTTAAAGAAGTAGCTTCCATATCTAAACAATTTTCGTTTTTAAATGACTTAAAATTTTCAAAATTAAACCTTATTAACATTTAACTTCGCCCTCCTTTAAACATATTATATGTTATTTTCACAAAAATATCAACTTTTTTTGAGAATTTTTCTCATTTTATACATATTTTTTTGTTACATTTATATGCTTTACAATACATAAATATTTATACTAAATCTAATAATAACCAAAAATTATATCACAATTATTATAACATTAAATTTGAACTTTTATAATAAATTTACAAAAAATCTTTATTACTTAGATTATTATATATATTTCATAAAACTAAATAATTTAGTATTTGAGATTTTTTAATACAAAAAATAGTGATAAATTAATCATCACTATTTTCCATATATATTTTTATTTGTGTTTTACAAGCACTTCTGCAAAAACTCCTTTATGATCTGATGTACCCTTTAAATCTACAAGATCAGCATTTTGAATTTTCCAGGTTTTTGGAATAAATATATGATCTAATGTCTTTCCAAGTTCGCTTTTATCATACCATGTATTTTTATTTATTTCTACACGCTCTATACCATTGCTTTTAATTTCTGAAATAAAGTTATTAAAATTTTTATCTTCAACTTCCATATTAAAATCACCAGTTAATATTATTGGATATTTACTAGAATATTTCACAATTATTTCTTTCAACACTTGTAACTGCCTTATTTGAATAGATGGAATCTGATAATCTAAATGTGTATTAATCATACATATTTTACCATATGCTTGTTCTTCTATGATAATAATAGTTGCAATACGAGGCATAAGTGACATTTTAACTATTGAATTTTTTAAATCAGAAAACGTATCTGGTATCCATGGCAAAAAAATAGTATTTTGAAATATAACATTTTTATTTGTAATAATATTATTGTTTTCATTAAATGGCATTTTTAAAAACAAGTTTCCATAGCGATAGTTTCCATAAAATCTATATTTTTTTAAACGCAAAGATAATTCGTTTACATA
>CAVJSY010000085.1:0-14785 GCA_963652285.1 Oribacterium sp. | reverse complement strand
ATATTACTAGTCTGATAGCTACTAAATAATTTTTCAAAATCTTTATTTATTTCGGATTGTATTTGTTCCAAAATAGCATTTTCATCTTTAACTCTCGTTTTTAAAAAATAATAATGCGATAATGTTTGAGAAAACTTTAAATTTATATAATTTATATAATCTTTTTCATTTGTAAAGCATACTCTTGAGTAATATATATTATCAAGTATATCTTTGTTTAACATTACTTTATTTAATATTGTCATGACAGCGTATCCTTCATTTCTTATTAATTTTACGTAATTATCTAAGCTTTCTAATGATAACTCTGCTAATTCACTTGCTGGTTTCTCAAATATTTTTGCAATATTTAATATATCATCTGCAAAAAAAGTTTGTGGAACAATTTTTTCATTTCTTACAATATATGAGATGCTATAATCTACATAGTTAAATGCTTTTAATTTATTCTTTGGCGATAATGCACTTTTGAATGCATTTAATTTAAATGCCTTTTCGGTATCTTGTGATTGATAATTTGGATACTTATTGTTTACAATTTTCACTATTGTTTCTATTGCAAGATTTCTTTCTTGTTTTTCCATTTGATTTTCCTCCCGTTCGCAATAAAAAAGCACTAAACCACAACAGTGACTTCGTGCATTTTAATGCTCGTGTAGGTTTCCCCAGCATAGCTCACCATAATATGGCTTATATGCTCTCACAGTTTTATTGTATTCATTAATAATTAAATAGTTACTAATAAATGCTTTTTTATTTTAATTTTTTTATATACATATTAATGGGACGGATGGTGGGAATCGAACCCACGCATGTTGGAACCACAATCCAATGTGTTAACCACTTCACCACATCCGCCATAAATACGTAATATAATATATCATATTTTCTTTAACTTGACAATACTTTTTTTGATTTTTTATAATCTATTTGGATTTATGTCTATTTCTACATTGCATTTACTATCAGTTTTATACCTATTATCTATATCAATTAATGTTTGTCTTAAGTTTTTATCGCTCTTATATTTTATTATACATTGATAATGATAAACATTATTAATTTTAAAAGGATTAGCCATAGAAGGACCTAAAACAAAACTATTTTTATCTAATTTATTTCTTAGGTAATCTCCAATTTTTCTTGATTCTGCAAAACCGTAATCATAATCTTTACATTTTATACTTATTAATATTATAAAATAATATGGGCTATAATTTAATTGCTTTCTTATTTTCATTTCTTCTTTATAAAACTCTAAATAATTATGTGTTTTAGCAAGAGTTATACTATAATGAGTATTATTGTATGTTTGAATTATTACTTCTCCAGGGTAATCATTTCTCCCTGCTCTTCCTGAAACTTGACATAGTAATTGAAACGTTCTTTCTGAACTTCTGAAGTCAGGGATATTTAAGCTTGCATCTGCATTTATTACTCCTACTAATGTTACTAATGGAAAATCTAATCCTTTTGCAATCATTTGGGTACCTACCAAAATATCATATTCATGATTAGCAAATTTATTAATAATTTTTTCGTGAGCTCCTTTTTTAGAGGTAGTATCCATATCCATTCTAACTATTCTAGCATTTTCATACACCTTTGATAATTCTTCTTCTAATTTTTGAGTTCCTAATCCAAAATCTTTTAATTCTTTGCTATGGCAGTTTGAACATTCATTTTTTCTTTTGATGGCATATCCACAATAATGACATCTTAACATATCACTTGTTTTATGATATGTTAGACTTATGTCACATCTTGGACATTTTTCCACGTTTCCACATTTTGGGCAGGTTAACATTGATGAGTATCCTCTTCTATTTAAGAGTAATATTATTTGTTCGTGTTTATCTAATTTTTCTTGGATTTTATCTTTTAGACTTTGAGATAGTATAAAGTTTCCTTTTTTTAATTCTTGTTTCATGTCTATTATATCTACTTTTGGTAAGGTGCTGTGACCTGCTCTTTTTGTTAGTGTTAATAATTCATAAACATGGTTCCCTGCCCTGGCAAAACTTTCTAGGCTTGGAGTAGCACTACCTAATACTACAGGGCAATTATGATATTTACTCCTTAACATAGCTATATCTTTAGCATCATATCTAGGATGATTGTCTTGTTTGTATGTTGTTATGTGCTCTTCATCTATTATTATTACTCCTATATTTTTAAGAGGGGCAAAGATAGCACTTCTTGCTCCTACTACTATTTTTACTAAGCCATTTTTTATTTTACGATATTCATCATACTTTTCTGCGTCATTTAATCCCGAATGTAGTACTGCAATATTATTACCAAATCTTGAGACAAATCTTTCAACTATTTGTGGTGTTAAACTTATTTCTGGTACTAACATTATAGCGGTTTTACCTTGATTTAAAGCCTCTTTTATTATATGCATATATACTTCTGTTTTTCCACTACCTGTTATTCCATATAAAAGAAATGTTTTTGGGGTATTAAAGGAGGCAACTACTTTTTTAAAAGCATTAGTTTGTTCTTCATTTAATGTAACTTGATTATCCTCTTTTTGGCAATTTAGATTATATCTATATTTTTCTTTTTCTTCTATTTTTATTATTTCTTTTTTTAGTAATGTTTTTATAGAACTATCTTGTTTTGTGATTAGTACTTCTTTTTGTTCTAATAGTTTGTTTAATAAATTAACTTGATTTTCATATTTACATTTTTTTATGTATTCTAATACTTCATCTATATCTTTATTTAAAGTTATATACTTATCTGTTTTTATTTTTATTTCAGTATTATGACTTGCTTTTAATGCTTTAGGTAACATTGCTTGATAGGCTGAAATTAGAGAACAAAGAAGATTATTAGCCATAGTGCGACCTAATGATAACATTTCTTCATTTAAGATTGGTTCTTCATCTATTAAATCAATAATTGGCTTTATATCTAAATCAACTTGAGTACTATTTTCTAATTCTAATACAAATCCTTCTAAAGTTTGGTAGCCAAAGGATACTAATACTCTAGATCCTATTTTTATTTTTTCTTGAAATTTTGGAGGTACTAAATATGTAAACATTTTATCTACATTTTTAACTCCTATTTCCACTATTACTTTTGCATACATGTTTTTACTCCTTTCTATAGGCATTTATTTTCAAAATAACTAAAATAGTTATTATTTCCAATTATTAAATGATCTAATAATGGTATTGCATGGAGGATACCTATTTTTTTAATATTCTCTGTTAATTTATTATCTTCTTTACTTGGAGTAGCATCGCCAGATGGATGGTTATGAATACAGATTAAACATGATGCTGATAATAAATATGCTTCTTTAAAAATTTCTCTAGGATGAGATAGAGAACTATCTAAGGTACCAATAAATAATTGTTTTATTCCCAATACTTTTTTCTTATTATCAAGATAGATTACATAAAATTGTTCTTGTTTAATATCTTTGAATAGATAGTTAAAGTGTCTTATTATGTTTTCTGGATTGGTGCATGATATCATTTCTTCATATGTTACATCTTCAAATATTCTACGTCCTAATTCTACTATTGCTTTTAACTCTATTGCTTTTACTTCACCTATTCCATTTATTTTCTTTAAGGAATTTATTTCTAAATTTTTTAAGTTTTTAATATCTTGTATTGTTGATAATAGATTATAGGAAACTTCTTTCACTGATTCTTTTTTTGTACCTGTTTTTAATATTATTGAAAGTAATTCTTCGTTTGAGAGATTTTTTTCTCCATATTTAACTAATCTTTCTCTTGGCCTTTCTGAAGTAGGCAAAGATTTTAATTTAACCATATTATTCCCCCCTTTTTTTATTTTGAAAAAAGATTATTTTAATAATAATCTTAAAGCTTCCTTTATTTGTTCTTCTAAAGTGTTGTTGATATCAACTTTGGCAATTACTTTTTTAACATCTGCTTGTTTATAGCCTAAACCTAGTAATACTTCCATTAATTCATTGTTACTCTTTTGAACATTCGCAAATAATCCAGTATTTATAACATTTAGTTTTCCTTTCAAATCCAAAACCATTTGGTGAGCAACCTTATCCCCTATTTTCGGAAACTTTTTCAAATACGATAAATTATTATTCTCTATCGCATCTGCTATTTCTTCTACTGAACCCATAGCAATAATTGGTAGTGCCATTTTAGGTCCTAATCCTTTTACTGAAATTAACTTTAAGAATAATTCTTTTTCTTCTGGTTTTTTGAAACCATATAGAGAATATTCTTCTTCTCTTATATGAGTATAGGTATATACTGTATAAAATTGTTCTAGTAAGTATGCATATGGATTTGGTACGTATATCATATATCCTATATCATTATTATCTATTATTATATAATTACTATTTATTTCTTTGATTGTTCCTTTGATGTATCCGTACATTATTTCATCTCCTGAATGTTTTTATTATTCATATTTTTTAATATATCTGAGTCAAGCGTTAAGGTCATTCCTTCTTTTTTGGTTACATTTTTTATTGCGTCTTCTATCATAATATTTAATAGTTCACGATAAGAAATGTTTCTGCTTTCCCATAAATGATGTGAAAAACAACTTGGAATAGAATTTATTTCATTTACATATAATTTTTTATTTTTAGAATCATATAAGAAATCAACTCTTGCTACGCCCTTCATATTTAACATTTTAAATGCCATTAATGAATATGTTTCTATTTCTTCTTTTAATTTATCACTTATTTTAGCAGGATATACTCTTCTTATTGGTGATTCTTTATCTTCATCATTTATATATTTATCTCTATATTCTCTTATTCCTTTGTTACTTATTATTTCTTCGATGTCGCTAGTGATATTTCCTTGTGGTGTTAATAAAACACTACAATTGTATTCTACTACATTTTCTATTTCTTCTTCAATTATCAATTTGCTATCATATTTGAATACTCTTTCAATAGTGGAATCTAACTCTTCTTTCCTATCTATTGCTTCTATTCCGATACTACTTCCTAAAGTTGCTGGTTTAATTATTAATGGATATTTTAATTCATCAATTTGTTTAAATAGTTCTTCTTTTTTATTTCTATAAAATCTTTCTCCAAACCAAACGTATTTTGTTACAGGAACTCCTACTGCTTGTAATAATTGATGAGTAAATACTTTATCTTGGGCTACAGCTGATGGATAAGTATTACTTCCTACATATGGAATTCCTACTAAATTAAGGTATCCTTGAATAGAGCCGTCTTCAATATTTGCACCATGCACTATTGGAAAGGCCAAATGCAATTCACAATATTCACTTTTTATTAATCCTGCTCTTTGTAAGATGTATCTTCCGTTTTTATTTACTAAATTAACTTTTTTTGCATATCTTTTGATTAAATCAAAATCTTTGAAAGTATCAATAAATCTTAAACAGCCACCAGTATACCATTCTAAATCTTTAGTTATATATATTGGGATTATTTCATATTTTTCTTTATCAATATTATCCATTGCTTGAATTGCTGTTATTATTGATATTTCATGTTCTACACTTTTTCCTCCAAATATTACACCTATATTTATTTTCATATTCTTAATCACTTCCTTAACTTTATTATATAATAATTTTCTGGGCATAGCAAATAAATATTGCTACTCCTTTACACTTTTTTACCTTTCTACCATCACATAACTTCTATTTATGTTGTCATAATTTTTAGCATTTTCAGTTAGAATAAAAGTAAATAGTGCTAACATAATATAAAATATTATTACTCCTTTATTATTTTTTAGAAATTCCATCATAACTCACCACTCCTTAATACATCTTAATTATATCAAGAGTTTAGAAAGTAGTCAATACTTTTTTGGTATCTTTTGATACTTTTTTATTTTTTTAAAAATATGTAACATTATTCAGTTGATGTTACATATTCTGTTATGTTTTTAATTTCTATATAATCTCCACTATCTAGATATATAATGCCATGAGAGCCATCCATCTTTTCTACTATTTCATTATATTTGTTGATTTTTTCTATTTTTGTTAGGGTTATATATACTTCGTTTCCATCATCCATATATAATAGAAATCTTTCACTGTCTACATTAGTTTTGCTATATTCTATTTGTGATATTTGTCTTAAGATATTTTTATCTACTTTAGAAAATTTTTTAACAAAATCATTTTCTATTTTTTTATCATAATCATCATTTACAAGGTTAGGTATATCAGATAGTTCATAATCATTATTTAATTTTGCTCCATTAGAAAGTAGAATTTTACCATTTTTCAAAACACATAGTGGTTCATATTCTTTTATTTCTATTGTTATTATATTTCCCAGTTGTTTTTTTACATTTATACTTTCTATATATTTATTTTTTTTTAGATTATTTTTTATTTCTTTTTTACTTGTTAATAAAAAAGAGGGATATGTATCTAATTTGGCTAAGGTTAATATTTCACTTTCTTTAATTATATTGTTTCCTTTAATATAAATATTATTTATTGGTAACATTAGTATATAATAACTAGTTAATCCTAGTAAAGAAAGTACTAGCAAACAGATAAATATATTTTTTAATTTAAGTCTTGTTTTCTTCTTCTTTTTCTTAGCCATATTACCACCTTTTTTATTCGATAATCAATTGTTCTAATATTAGTTCTACGTTGTAGGTTTCTAATACTTTTTGTTTAATTAGTTCAATAAGTTCTATTATTTCACTACCTTTAGCATTACCTGTATTTACTATAAAATTAGCGTGTTTATCACTAATCATTGCATCTCCTATTTTATATCCTTTTAGGCCACATTTTTCTATCAATTCGCCGGCATACATTCCTTCAGGATTTCTAAATACACTTCCTGCTGAAGGAAATTCTAATGGTTGATTTTCTATTCTTTTAATTCTTCTTTTACTTATTAAATCTTCTATTTCTTTAGCGTCTCCTGGAGATAGTTCTAATGTGGCTTCTACTATGAAATAATTTGGATTTTGTTTTATAAAGGAATCTCTATATGAGAAGTTTAATTCTTCTTTGGTAAGGGTTATTATTTCTAGATTTGGATTTATTACTTTTACTTCTTTTACTATATCTGACATAGAACTTTTATAGGCTCCAGCATTCATAGCAATAGAGGCTCCAATAAGTCCTGGAATACCGCTAGCAAATTCAAATCCTGCTACTGATCTTTTCATACATTCTATTGCTAATTTTACTAATGAGTACCCTGCTTCTACTTCTATAGTGGTGTCATTAAATACTACTTTATTTAATCTATCTAATTTGATTATTACTCCGTCGTATTCATCATTTTTAAAAATAATATTACTACCATTACCTAAAACTAAGTATTTGATATTGTTTTCTTTTAAAAAATTTAAAAGAAGGACTAATGTTCCTAGATCGTCTGGGAATACTACATATTTACAAGTTACATCTAACTTGTAGGTATTGTACTTTTTCAATGAAACATTTTCATAGAATTCAATGTTGTGTGCTTTAATAAAATTTTTTATCATCCATTATCATTTCCTTTAGTATCTCGTAGATTCTACTTGATGAGTCTTTGACTGCTAATTTTTTTAAATTATTTTTAATTTCATTATATTTCTTTTTATCTTCTAAAAGATTATCTATAGTAGTTATTAAGTTATTTTTACTTAGTTTATCTTCTTCTATAATTAAGGCTGCATTTTTTGATACTAAATCCATAGCATTTTTATATTGATGATTATTAGTTACATATGGACTTGGTATAAAGATTGAAGGTACTCCTAGTGCCATTATTTCACTCATTGTAGATGCTCCAGCACGAGTTACCATTACATCAGTTTTTTTCATTAGAGATGGCATTTCATAGATAAATGGTAATACATGAACGTTATCTGGAAATCTTTTATTTTTAACTTTTTCATAATATGAATTTCCTGTTACAAATACTACTTCATATGGTTTATTTCTAAATCCATATACATATTCTACCATTTTCTCATTTACAGTATTGCTTCCTAGTGATCCCATTACAATAAGTACTAATTTTTTATCATCTGATAATTTAAAATCTGCTTTGTTAGCAGGCTTTATAGCTAGAGCTTTCTCACTGCAAGGGTTTCCTGTTAATACTACTTTTTCTTTAGGGAAATCATTTAGTGTACTTTCAAAACTTACTCCTATAATGTCAGCATATTTTGATAAATATTTATTAGATAATCCTACTACAGAGTTTTGCTCATGAATAAATGTTTTTTTGCCTAATTTCTTTCCAGCCCAAATAACTGGAGCGGTTACATATCCTCCTGTTCCAATTACTACATCAGGATTAAATTCTGCTATTACTTTTTTACATTCTTTTCTTGCATGTAAAAAGTTTGTTAAGGTTTTTATATTTTCTAGAGTTAGTTTTCTTTTGAATCCTGTTACTTCTAGTCCAACATAAGGAATATCAAATTCAGGAATTAAATCTTTTTCCATTCTATTATTTGTTCCTATATATAAAAATTCACTATTGGGTTCTTCTTTTTTTATTTTACTTATTATTGCTAAGGCAGGATAGATATGTCCTCCTGTTCCACCAGCACTTACTACTACACGCATCTTATCACCTCAGTACATTATATTATAACACTTTTTTGTATATTTGTAAGTAATATCTATTTAATTATATTATTTAACTAGAAAATTAAGAATATCTGTAAAGTTTATTTTGGATATTAATATTAATATTGCTGCCATGGATAGGAATGGTCCAAATGGTATTATATTTTCTTTATCTGTAAAGTATATTATTATTGCTATTGGGAATGCTATGAAGGTTGCTAAAAATATAGTACAAATAGCAAGGGGATAGCCAATTACTAGGCCAAATAAGAACATCAATTTTATATCTCCTCCACCAAGAGATTCTTTTTTAAACATTTTGTCTCCTAATATCTTTATAGCATACATACTTGCAAATGCTCCTACTCCGGCATAAATATTATACGCTGCTTGTTCTAGGCCAAAAAATATTATATCTAATACTACTATTAGTAGAGATGAAAAGATTAAAACTTCATCTAATATTATCATATATTCTATATCACTTATTATTACTGTTATTAGGGCTGATATAAATATTAAACTTATTACTAATTTAGGAGTTAATTTGAAGCAATGAAAACATACTGCAAATAAGACTCCTGTTACTATTTCGCTTACTAGGCAACTAAATGGAATTTTAGCACCGCAGTTTCTACATTTTCCTTTTTGGATTAGAAAGGATATAATTGGTATATTTTCATACCAAGATAATTTATGGTTACAATTATTGCAATGTGATGGTGGGGTTATTATTGATTCTTCATTTGATATTCTTGTTGCTACTACATGATAGAAAGATCCCATTACACATCCGAATATAAAAAACATTATGATAAAACAAATTTCAGGCATTATTAACTTCCTTTCTATAATACTTTGCCATACATATCAAACATCGGTAACATTGTTCCTAATAAAACTATTCCTACCATTACTGCTAGAAATACTATCATTAGTGGTTCTATTAAACTTTTAAGTTGAGCGGTTAGAGTTTTTTGTTCACTTTCATAATACTCACATACACTTTGCATCATCGGTCCCATTCTTCCTGTTCTTTCTCCTGTTAGAAGCATTTGGTAGGCTATATCTGGGAATGCCCATTGCCCTTTGAAAGCTATTGATACTCCGTTTCCGTTACTTAAGTTTGTTACGGCATCTCTTATTAACATTTTATAGACTTCATTATTAGTTATTTTTCCTAATATTTCCATACTATCTGTTATGAATACGTCATAATTTATTAGTGAGGCAAAGGTTTTGGTAAACATTATTACTTCACTATTTATAATCATTTTACTTACTACAGGGATATGCATTACTAGCCATTGTACTCCATATCTAAATCCTGATATATTTTTATACATTATTACTAATATAACTATCACTGATATAATTACTAATATTAGATAAAAAATATTACTTTGTAAGAAATCACTTATGGCGATTATTACTTTGGTTATTGTCGGTAAGTCACTTCCTATTTCAGAATACATACTTACAAATGATGGTACTATATTTAAAATTATGAAGGTTAATACAACTATTGCAAAGATAAATATTACACTTGGATATGTCATAGCACTTATTATTTGTTTTCTGTTTTCTTCTATTCCTTTATAATATCCAGCCATGTCATCTAATACTCCGGTTAAGTTTCCTGTTAATTCTGAAGTTTTAACCATGTTTATTAATAATTTAGGGAATACTTTACCTTGATTAACTAAAGCTTCACTGAAACTTACACCACTATTTAATTCAAATACAATTCTGTTATATAATACTTTTAATGAATTTTTTTTAGCTTGGTTAGATAGGATTTGTACCGAATCTATTAATGGTATACCTGATTTAATATAAGTTGATAATTGGGTTAAAAAGAAAGTTAAGTCTTTTGTCCTCATTTGTTTATCTATAAATATTAATCCAAATTTTGTGCTGTATTTTGATTCTTTAATATCTAAGACATCTAGGCCTTGACTTTCTAGGAATGAGTGAACTTCTAGTTTAGAAAAAGCACTTAATGATGACTTTGTTATTTTTCCGTCTTTATCACGGGCTGTATAGTTATATTTTACTTTTTTTGTATTTTTAATAGCGTCTGCTGCGGTTAATTGCATTACTGCTATTTGTTTATTTTTATTATTTTTTTGTTCTTCTGATGCTCCTACTGGTTTGTTTAGAGATGTAAATATTTTATGCATTAGTCTATAAAACATCATAAAGGGCCAAAGTAATATATCTAGTATCATATTTGCACCACCTTGATTATTCTTATTTATATTGTATCATACTTTTTTATAATTTTACACTTTTTTTAATTAATTTCATATATTATTTTGAAGGGTGGTAAATATCATGTTTAATAATCCTTATATGTATGCTGGAAATTTTGCTAATATGTATGGTAATGGTATGATGGGAAGTGCTCTAGGTGGAGCTTCTAGGATGGCTGGTGGTGCTATGCGTGGTGGTTTATTTGGTAGGCTTGGTGGTATTGCTTCTGCTATTCGTGGAGTTAATTGGGGTGGATTTATTAATAATGCTTCTAAAACTATAGGAGTAATTAATCAGACTATTCCGTTAGTAAAACAGGCTGGTCCAATGATTAGAAATGTTAAGTCTGTTATGAAGATTGCTTCTGTGTTTAAAGATGAAACAGATCCTGTTAATACTAAAAATAATGGTACTGTAAATAATAAATCAAATAATGATAATAATATAAATAAAAATAGTACTACTATAGATAGTAATACTATAACTAATAATTATATTAATGATTCTTCTCCTATATTCTTTGTTTCTTAATTATCTTATAAATCCTAAATAAACTAGAAATGCAAAATATATTATTAGTATAACTAAACCGTTGATTTTTTCGAATTTAGTACTTTTATCAGGAATACCTACGGCCATAGATGCTACTATTCCTCCTACTAGGCCTCCTATTTGAGCGGCATTGTCTATTCCTGTTAGGATAAAGCCTATGGCTAGGTTTAAGAGAATTATTGGGACAATTTGACTTTTTACTACATTTCCTAAATATGCTCTATAATAATAGCCAAAGTATAAAAGACTACCTAATAATCCGAATATAGCGCCACTTGCTCCTGCACTTATGGTATTATGAGTAAATGCTAATGATAGCATACTTCCACATATTCCACTAAATAAATAGATAAATAAATATTTTAATTTTCCAAAGAAACTTTCTACTTGGGGACCTATTACATATAATGAATACATATTTACTATTATATGGATAAATCCTATATGTAAGAATGTTGATGTTAATAATCTATAATACTCTTTGGGGCTTGATTTTGTTAATACATCCCAGTTAGCGCCAAACTTTAATAATGTTTGGGTATTTTGTGAACCGTTGCCAAATATATACATTGATATAAATAAAATTATGCATATTATCATTATTGCATATGTTATTATAGGTGTTTTTTTTGAAAATATTTTATCTACTTTTAATGACTTTTTATATGTATTTTTATTTATTTCTTCACTTATTTTCATAAATAAATCAATTCCTTTTTCTTTGTGATATGTCTTTTTTACTATATCTGGAAATACTTCTGTTAAATCTTTATTTTCAATTTCTTTAACATTTCCTATGTTTACACTTAATATATCTTTTTGTTCTGGTAATGTTATATCATCACTTAGATTTGTATAGATACTTATCACTGGCATTTTTAGAGAGAATGTTTTTCTTTTTAAGCTTTTGGTTATTCTATTTAATTTAAATCTATCATAATTTAATTGTTCTTCATTATGAATATAATGACTTACTATTCTTACTATTTTATAATCATTATCCATGTTTTCTAGCCATATTTCATCTTCTACTCCGTGAAGTATTACTGGGTTGTAGTTTTTTTCTGTTATAAAATAGTGAACTAAGTTCATTACTAATAAGTCACCAGCGTTAATTACTATTTCTTTATTCATATATAATCACCTGCAGATAATATTATACTAAAAATATTTAAATAAATAAAGTCTTTTTTTATTTTTGTGTGTATCAGCGCATAGTTGATAGAGAGAAGCGCTGTGGCTATAATAATGAAAAAGACCAATATTAATTGATCTTAGTGAAATAAATTTATTATATCATGGCCAGTTATATATATCATTAATATCATTAATAATATAAATCCTATTCCAGTTATTGTACTTTCTACTTTTTCTGGTACTGGTTTTCCTATAATTTTTTCTATTATTAAAAATAGTATATGTCCTCCATCAAATGCTGGAAATGGGATTAAATTTATTACTCCTACATTTATACTTAGATATGCTAGAAGATATAATAGGCTTTCTGCTCCATTTTTGGCTTGAGTTCCTACTATATTATATATACCAACTGGACCTGATAAGTCATTTACTGATACTCCACCAGTAAACAAGCTTTTTACTGTTTCTAGCATTATTTTGAATAGAGATCCAGTTTTGTTTACTGCATATTTTAGAGATACTACAAATCCTCTTTCTTTAGTAGAATCTTTACCTATTCCAAAAACATAAGTGGTTTCTCCTTCTTCTGTTGTTGCTTTTGAAGGGGTTATTTCTACTTTTCTTTCATTTCCATCTGTACCTTTTACTATAAATTCTAATGTTTTGCCATTACTTGTTTGAACTATCCATAAGATATCATCCCAAGTTTTTATTTTTTCTCCATCTATTGATAATACTGTATCCCCTTTTCTTATTCCAGCATCATAAGCTGGATAATCTTTAGGAACACTACCAACTATAGGAGAATTACTAATACTTCCATAGATTAATGCTCCTATAAATAGGGTCACAAATGCTAATACAAAATTAAATCCTGGTCCCATGAAGAATATTAAGAATCTTTGAAGAAAACTTTTTTTGTATAATTTTTGTTCTTTAGGAACTGATTTATCTCCATCTTCTCCTTCTTCTCCTGCTAATCTTACAAATCCTCCAATAGGAATTAATCTTATATTATATTCTGTTTCACTACCTTTTGGTTTTTTGGAGAATATTTTTTTGCCCATACCAATAGAGAATTCATATACATATACTCCTGATAATTTTGCAAAAAGAAAATGTCCTAATTCATGAATTAGGATTATTATTCCTAAAATTAATATAAATATGATAAATGTTAACATTTTTACCTCCTATAAGATGTTTAAGATTAATATTAGTCCTAATGCTACAAATATGACACTATCAAATCTATCTAATATTCCACCATGTCCTGGTATAAGATTAGAATAATCTTTTTTATTGAAATATCTTTTAATACTACTAAATACTAAATCACCAATTTCACTTAGTATTGTAAGTATAAGTGTCATTATTATTACTTTTGCTATTGTTATATCTCCTATAACATTATAGTAGTATATACTTCCAATTATGCATCCCATTACACTTCCAATTATACTTCCTTCCCAAGTTTTCTTTGGTGATATAGTTGTAACTGGGTGTTTTCCAATTAAGTTTCCTGCTATATAAGCATAAGTATCTGTTATAAAAGAAACTAAGAATATATATATACATTTATAGACATTTGTATTACATAATTTAACTATGCTTGAGAAGGCAAAACTTAAGAAAAATACTGCTCCTAATATATATAATGCATCATTAATATTATACTTTTTACTATTATTATAAAATACTATTGGTATTGTAAGTCCTAATATCGGTAGTATAATTAATGCTGTTTCGTTTATATTGAAAAATACTTTATTTAAAATTATTAATATAATTGATATATATCCCATTAACTTTATAAATTCTATACTTTCTTCTCTTTCCCCATATTTTATATTTATTATTTCTCTAAATCCAAGTAGTGCTGCTATCAACATTACTAATGAGAATACTTTGGTACTTATTAATAATGATCCTATTAATATTACTAATAATATTATGGCACCTATTGTTCTTTTTTTCATATCTTACACATCCATTCTTTTCTTATTTATCTCATTAACATTATATTATAATTTTTAGTGGTAGTCAATAAGTAGATGAAGAAAAAGACTACTCCTAGATAGTCTTTATCCCCATAGATAAAACTTAAAGTCATATGAATTAGATATATCATATGGGAATCCTATTTTTTCGTGTTTTGTTTCTCCTATTTCTATTTTGGCAATTCATATGTTGCTGTATAGAATTCTTCTTCTTCATTATTAGACCTGTCCGGAAAGCTAATATTTAAAATATAAGAAAAATATGATATTAT
>CAVJSY010000084.1:2414-5262 GCA_963652285.1 Oribacterium sp. | reverse complement strand
ATTAGGTTAAACTATTATAATTATTGGTATTAATTAAATTCAGGGAAAATTTCTGGAAAAAAAATTTTTTGGTTGATTAAAATCTCAAATTATGGTATCATTTTCTTAGTAGGATATAATATTAGATATCCGGAAAGGAGAAAGAAATATGTTAAATCAAAGAAGAATTAATACTTTTGTTGTATGTGGACTTATGGTAGTAGTAGGTGCTATGACAATTGGTTTTGCTGCTTTATCTCAACAATTGGATATAAAAGGAACAGCTACCGTTAAGAGTGCTGAAAGTAGTTGGAATGTTTATTTTTCCGACGTAAATACAACAGGTGGAACTGTTGGAACAGGAGAATGGACTACTGCACCATCTGTTAGTACTGATACAACTAATTCTGGTAGTAAAAATAAAATTACATTTGGTTGTTCTTTAGCAGCTCCTGGTGATTCTTGTACTGTTACAGCTACTATTAAAAATGGTGGTACAACTAAAGCTACATATAAAGGTTATACTTTAACTGTAGATGAAGAAAGTGAAACAGGTACTAGTGTTACAACAGCTGATGGTGCTATACTAACAATTACTCCAGAAGCTAATTGGACGCAAAATACTACACAATTAGAAAAAGATGCTACTGGTACTTTTGTAATTAAAATGGAATTACCTGAAACTTTAACAAGTTTACCTAGTACTGAAACAACACATAATGTTTCTTTAAGCATTAATTTTTTACAAGCTAGTTAGAAGTAAGAGAGGGACTTCCCTTTCTTACTATTAACTTTTTAATTGACGGGTGATATATGATGAAAAAAATTTCTTTTAATTGTAAAATTATTATTTTATTTTTGATATTATACATAATTACTTATAATTTTCTTATAAGTTTTGATATTAATAATACAATTTATAATTTAGTATTTTGGATTTTTATGATATTTATTTCTTATGTATTACTTGGCTATACTAAAAACAGATCTATTACTAAAAAGCAAACTATACAATTTGTTTTAATATATTGTATGTTATATTTTATATTGATATATTTTTTAGGAATAATAACTGGTTTTAATACTATGCCATATTCTCATAAATTTTTAAGTATTATAAAAAATATCTCTATCCCTTTGATCTTAATTGTGGGAAAAGAGTTAACTAGATATATGCTTATTTTTAAAAATAGGTTTAGTAAAGGAAATGTTTTATTTATTAACAGTATATTTATATTTATAGACATTATAACTGTTATTAGTTTATATAGATATTCTACAGCATTACTAGTATTTACATTTATAGGTGAAGTTGTATTAATTTCTATATATAATAATTCAGTGTTAAGTTTAATGTCTTATAATAATGGACCATTACCTTGTATTATATTTAGAATAATTATGGAATTATATGTTTATATTGTTCCAATTATTCCAGATTTAGGAGTTTATTTAAAGTCTGTTATTACTGTTTGCTTGCCTGTTTTCTTAATACTTTGTTTAAATAGGCTTTGTTATAATTATAAAAATGTTTCTAAAAAGAAGGTTAGTATTTCTAAAATGTATATTACTATACCTTTAACTATTATATTTATATTTGTATGTTCTTTAGTTTCTGGAATTTTTAAATATAAGATAGTTGCAGTTGCATCTAATTCAATGATTCCTGTATTTGAAAGAGGAGATGCTGTTATATATGAAAAGATTGATGATCCTGCATTACTTAATGTTGGAGATATATTAGTATTTAAACAAAATGATATCACATATATACATAGAATTAGTGAAATTGTATATAAGAATAAAGAGTATAATATTTATACAAAAGGCGACAATAATGCATTTGAAGATGACTTTGTAACATCTAGTAAAGACATTGTTGGGGTTGTAAAACAAGAGATTAAATACATTGGTTATCCAACTATATGGGTAACAGAATTGTTTGATTAGAGGTGATACTTTTATGGAAAATAGATTTAAGAGTAAAAAATCTTATAAGAGATACTCTAAATTTGTAATTCTAGGTTTATTTGTAATTTTATTTATTTCTATTTCTGCATTTATAATTTATAAAGGTACAGATATTGTTAAACAAAGAGAAGTTAAATATGTTGATAATTCTACTGTTGATTATAATGTTTATTTAAAAGAAAATAATTATTTTGGAGTTCCTTATTTAGGAAAAGGTGAGAAATATCTTTCTACATTAATTGATAAGATTTCTTTAACATTTAGTTATAATCTAAATAGTGAAGAAAATATGAGTGGTAGTTATGATTATAATATAGTAGCAGATTTAGTAGTTAAAGAGCAGAATAAAGATGATGTATTGTGGAAGAAAAACTTTGATCTTACTGATAGTGAAAATGTTAAATTTTCTAAAACAAAAACAATTGGAGTAACAGGTGAAATTAATATTAATTATGATTATTATAATGATATGGCTGCTTCTTTTAAGAAGGATTATGGGGTTTTAACAGACTCATATTTATATGTATATTTAAAAATTAATACTGTTATTGCTTATGGATATGATAATTATAAAATAGAAAAATCACCATATGTAATTATACCTTTGGGCGAAAAAACTATAGAAATTGATGAATTTAATATTGATAATAATGTAAGTTCCAAGACTATCAGCTATACTAAATATCCTATTTTAAATTATATTCTATTAGGATTAGGAATTTTATTCTTAATAATATATTTATATTTAGGAATTAAAGTAATAATTAGATTTGTTCGTTCTATAAAAAATAGAAATAAATATGAAGAATTTATTAGAAAAATTTTTAGTAACTATGATCAAATTATCGTTACTTCTACAAAATTACCTAATTTAAATGATATTGATGTCTTAGATGTT
>CAVJSY010000084.1:0-2404 GCA_963652285.1 Oribacterium sp. | reverse complement strand
GAGTTTTGAAGATTTAGTAGATGCTCAAATGGAAGTTCATAAACCTATAGTATTTAATGAAGTTAATAGAAATAAAAAAGCTGTATTTGTATTAGTAGATAATAGTCATTGTTATAGATATATTGTTAACTCAGAGGACTTTAAATAATGATTTATGTATTTGAAAAGAAAAGCATTAAAATATTAGTTATTATGACTATTATTGTAATTTCTAGCTTTTCTATTGGATATGCTCGTTTAAGACAAAATATAAACATGGATGGTTCAGTTACAATTTTACCTGGAACTAGTGGCACTGTTATTTCTTCTATTTCCTCAGGCTCATTTGTTAATTCTGCTTCTGAAAGTACTAGTACTAGTTATACAGATAATAGTGCTACTTTTGGTATTACCTTGCCAAAAGTTAATTCTAGTGCTACATATAATATTACTATTAAAAATTCAAGTAGTACTAATTCAAGATTTACTGGAATCGATTCTACAATATCTAATAGTGCTTTTACGTATACTATATCTGGTATTGATACCTCTACTATTTTAGCAAGTGGAGAAAGTGTAACATTTAGTATTACATTTAATTATACTAGTGATTATAAATATACCTTACCTGATAGCACAAGTTCTAATTATACTTTTACTTTTAATTTTAGTTCTACAACAAGAGAAGCATTAAAAAGTCTTACAGCAAGTTTTAATACTACCACTGGTAGTGTAAGTGATACTGAAAAAGGTGCTTTATTTACAATAACAGTTAATAATCCTAATGCCTTTCCTGTTAGTTATACATTAGAAGGAGAAAATGATTTTATTGTATATGATAAAGATGGTAATGTTTCTACTTATTACTTAGAAAGTAATAGTAGTGATACATATGATATATATATTAATGATTCTACTACTTCAATTGCAAGTGGTACAAGTGCAACTGTTAATATTATTGCTAAAGTTGATGATTATGATGAAAAAGTATCTAATACTTTGGGTGCTTTAACACTAACTCTAAAAGAGAAAAATAAGTATGTTGTTATTGCTGGTGGAGGAGGTATTAAGGTAACTCCTGATAGTATTGATTATTCTGCTAGTGATAGTAGTTCTTCTGGTATATATGCTGCTAAAGATGGGGATGGATATACTTATTATTATAGAGGAGTAGTAAGTAATAATTATTTTAGTTTTGCTGGTTATACATGGAGAATTCTAAGAATTGATAAAAATAGTAATGTTAGATTAATTTTAAACGATTACATAAAAGATGGAACTACAGTAGTTACTAAGGCTTTTAAATCATCTTATAGTGCTACTAGCTTAGATGCTGCTAATACATTATTAAGATTTGTTAATGATAAGACTGATTCTTCTGTTAATTCTCCAATATATGGCTCGATTAGTAGTACTGATAGTACTGACTTAAGAGGATGGTATAATAATAATTTAGTAAATTATGAAGACTATATTGTTGACTCTGAATTTTGTTTTGATATGAGTGGAGGATATGGTACTAGTTCTGGTACTAGTTCATCAGTATATTATTATGGTTCTTATCAAAGAATTGGTAGTGATACAGAATTATATTTACCTGATTTTTCTTGTAGTACTAGTGATTTATTTACTGAAAAAATTGGACTTTTATCATCAGATGAGTATGTATTTGCTGGTGGTGCTTTTAGACAAAGTAATTCTTCAATGTTTTTAGTAGATTTTGGCAATAGTACTATGTGGTGGACTTTATCTCCAGCTTATTATGATGCTAATCAAAGTAAAGTTGGTGCTTTGGCAGTATTAACTACAGGTGCTATAACAGACTGGATTAACAATAGTACTGTAACTAATACAGGAGGTATTAGACCTGTTATTTCAATTGATGGTAATAAAGAAATTACTGGTTCTGGTACTTCTAGTGATCCTTATAAGTTTAAATAATTTTTATTTAATTCTTGTATAAATTTTAATTTTGTAATATAATTATTTTGACATTAAATGCTGTCTTGATCTATGTCTGCGATCGAGATAGTATTTTTCTTTTTGGGAAAATACTAAGAAATATTAATGGAAGGAGGTTTATATATGCCTAAGACGAGATCTCAAGGATTTATTTTTACTTTAATTACGGCTTTAATGATGTCTTATTTTATGATCGTTTATAATATTGCTACTAATTCCGATATTGGATTAGTTAATAATACATTTTTAATAGCATTAAAAGAATTTTCATTAGAGGCAATTATTGTATTTTTACTTGCATACTTTGTTGGTAGTCCTATTTCTAAAAAACTTACATTTAGGGTAGTTGATAGTAAATGTGATAATAAGTTTTTAATAATTTTATTTAGTGAACCTCACACGTTTTAGGGATTTTTCAAAAATAAAAGTTACAATTTGACAAAATAAAAACAACGACGTAAAC
>CAVJSY010000083.1:0-2420 GCA_963652285.1 Oribacterium sp. | reverse complement strand
TGAAAAAAAATTACAAAAAATGAAAAAAAGTTACTTAAAATAACTTCTAAGTAACACTTCTCTGAATTTCTAACAATATTTCTAACTTATTTAACACAATAATATTATAAAAACTCAATTTTTTAAGTATGATATCAAACATATTATTATACATACAAAAAATTTTATTGCTCAGTTTATAACCAATTAATATCCTTACAGTCAAAGCATTATTGCAAAATAAATAATATCTATTTTTATCCTTAATAATCAAAATATAATCATTATATTTAACTCTATATAAATCAAACAGTTCTCTATTATTTAACTTTAAATTTATCTTATCAATATTAGTTAAATATCCATAATAACTTCCTAAAGACTTTCTATATTTTACACTATCATGTTTCTGCAAATAAAACAATTTTTTCATAACTCTATTATATGTTGTTTTTTTGCAAGAAACATATAATTTATTATTAATTGTTTTATAAGTATATCCTAAAAAAGAAAAACCATTACTACAGCTATATATATTACTCTTCTTATTAACCCTAAGTTTAAGAGCATTTAATTTTTCACTAATAATATTATAAATTCTTTTTAATTTTTCCTTATTAACATCTAATATAACTAAATCATCCATATATCTAATATAATACTTACAATCTAGTTTTTCTTTTATATAATGGTCTATTTCATTCAAAAAAAAGATAGCCAAAAACTGACTAACCATCGCCCCAATAGACAAACCAGTATCATTAATATAATAAGGTATATCAGTATTATATTTATTATTATAATAACTTATATTTTTATTTATATAATCATTGTTAGTTTGAGATATAACTAATTTAATTATATTAAGAACATCATTATCTTTAATCCTCTTGCCAAGCATACTCATAAGAATATCATGATTAATAGAATAAAAGTATTTGCTAACATCCATCTTTAAACAATATATTTCACAATCTCTATTATTAATCAATAATTTATTAAAATATTTTTGTAACAAATAATTTCCATAACTACTACCCTTTCCTTTTCTAGTAGCAACATTACTATCTATTAAACTACTTTCTAAATATGGAATTAAATAATAATTAGCAACAAAATGATTAACTATTTTATCTTTTATACTTTGGCTCATTACAAGTCTTGGCTTAGGTTCAAATATCATAAAAGTCATATACTTATCAGGTACATAAGTTTTATTTTTTAAAGATACATATATATTATAAATATTAGTGTTTAAATTTAAAGAAAATTTATAAACTTCTTTCTTATTCTTACAAGTACTCTTAATAATATCCCACATCTTATACAAATTATCCATAGTAATATATTTATCATATATATTATTAGTATTTATTTTTTTCTTCATTAAATTTCCAACCATATATTATATTTTTAATATCCGCTAAAATACTAATAGTATTATTAATATTTCTATTATTAAGACACTTAATATCTTTAAGACAGGTTAACAAATAATCAATCATACTTATATTAGTTTGAGCCTCAGTTAAACACTTAATTCTAATATTACCCTTATTATTAGTAGCGCTAAAAACATTTTTAGTAAGCAAATATAATTCATCAGCAAGATGTATTTTTAAATCATTATGAACCTTAGGAATATTATTTAATAAATAAGATCTAGAATATTTAGATAAATTTAATAATTTAGAATAAAGTTTAAAAGTATTTTGAGTATTTACATCACTCATATTTCTCCTCCATTATTTTGTAGCTAAAACTATTTTATCATTCATACATAAAATACTACTAGGTAAAATAGTTTGTCTACAACTTTTTTTGGATTTCTCCATAGAAAAGTATCTGTTTCATATAAATATGAAAGCATAACTTCACCATAGCAATTATATCTAATAATCGTTATAAATTATGCTAAATACAAAAAATATAAAAAAATCATTAGTTGTTTTTTTTGTATAAAATATGAAAATAAGGACGCACGCCGGGAGCCGAATTATTGACATTGTTGTTGTTGAGATTGCCATCAGAATTGACGTTGAACTCGTTCGCATTGTTGTTGTTGAAGTTGTTAGGCGACCCGGCCCACCAGAACAGAGGCAAGAAAAACTCCTCCAAAAGGCACGCAATTTTAAACGATACTTTCCTAAGTTAATCTATATCAAATAGTTTAACCCATTATTAATAACATAAAAATTATGTATGTGGGGTGCTTGACTTACTTAACGCAAGTCAAGCACCCTTTCATATTCAACCATCCCCTTTTTATCAACACCAGTATCCACAGCTAATTTGGTTGGCCACGAAAGGGTTTTCGTGGCCTCCTTTTCGGATCAGGCCTACGGAGACCGGCATTTTACTTTATTACCTTTAATTAACTTGATATGGATCATCTACTGTTCCACTACCTATCATTTCAGTACCGGGGGCTAAAGAAACAG
>CAVJSY010000082.1:0-3269 GCA_963652285.1 Oribacterium sp. | reverse complement strand
GAAAATTCTAATAGTGATATTAGAAGCATGCGATTTTAAATCGTGTGAGGTTCACATCATTAAACAACAATATTAACATTATTATTTCTATATATTAATATAACTATATATAATTATGTATTGTAAATACAAAAAAACACTTTACTTTTATTAAATAATATGTTATCTTTTAATTGACGTTTTTTCAAAGATAATATAATTTAAGTTTTCAAAGAATATGCGCTCTTTTATAAAAAAGACGCTTTTTGTCGTATATTAAAGTAGATTAGGAGGTAGTAATAATGAAAATATCAGACAAAGAATTATCCAAAGAAAGAGAATACTTAAATAACACTATAAAAGTAATAAGAGGCAAAATATCTAATCTAGGAGAAGAACTAATAGAAAGAGATGAAAAAGCCTTAGAATTTAAAAAATTCATGTGGGATTCTCATACAGAACTAGATCCAGGAGAATTAAAAACAATGATGAGTGATAATGATCTAGAAATATCCCTAATGATGAAAAAAGGAGAATACTTACAAAAACTATTTAAAATTCAAAATAAACCATACTTTGGTAATATATTATTTAAAAGTAATGACACTAATACAATAGATAATATATACATAGGAATAACCCATCTAGAAGATAACTATAAATATCTAATACACGATTGGAGAAGCCCAATATGTAGTCTATTTTATGACTATGAAAAAGGTAATGCCTCTTATATATCTCCTCAAGGAGAAATAACAGGAGAAATTATTAGAAAAAGGCAATATACAATAGAAGACGGAAAACTAATACACGTATTTGACAATGATATTAATATAGATGATGAATTATTACAAGAAGTATTAGCAACAGAATCTGATGACAAAATGAAAAATATCGTTAATACTATCCAACAAGAACAAAACAAAGTAATAAGAGATATAGAACATGATAACCTAATAGTTCAAGGTATAGCAGGATCAGGTAAAACCTCAGTAGCCTTACATCGTATAGCATTTCTTCTATATAAAATAAAATATCTATCCTCAGATAATGTATTAATATTTTCTCCAAACCAAATATTCTCTGAATACATATCAAACGTATTACCAGAACTAGGAGAAAAAAACACAATGCAAACTACTATGAATGACTTTCTAAAAACATACTTAAAAGAGTTCAAAAATGTAGAAAGCTTCACTAACTTTATTCAAAGATATTATCAATATAAAAATGAAGATAATAACATAATAGAATATAAACAATCAGATGAAATAATAAAAGATATAGAAGATTATGTAAATAATATAAATATTCATACAATTTTCCAAAATGATATAATAACAAGAGACTTTGATTACACCAAACAAGAATTAAACTCTTTATTAAAAAGATATAATCACTTCCCATTATTTAAAAGAGTAGATTTTATAGCAGAAAAAATATGTGATAGAAACTATGAAGGAAAACTAACTAAAAAGAAAACAATACTAAAGTTATTATATGATAATTTAAATATAAATAAAAACTATGTAGATTTATATCAAAACTTCTTTACTAGTATTTTTTCTAAATATAAAGTACAAACTATCTTAAATAAAAAAGAAATATTATATGAAGACGCGACTATATTTGTATATCTAAAAAGTTTATTAGAAGGCTTTGATTACAATACTAGTATAAGACAAATAGTAATAGATGAAGCCCAAGACTATACAAAAATGCAATATATATTACTAAATAAATTATTTAGAAATGCTAAATACACTATTCTAGGAGATATAAATCAAACAATAAATCCATTCTATAAATATAAATCTCTAGATATATTAAAAAGTGTTTTTCCTAATTCATATTATATAGAATTAAATAAAACTTATAGATCATCAAAAGAAATAATAGAATATACAAATACTATATTAAATCTAAATCATGTAAGCGCTATAAGAAGAGAAAGCAGTTTTAAAGTATTAGAAAAACATGAAACTAGTAACCTAAAAGAACAGTTATTAGAAGATTTAAAAGATTTATCTACTACCTCAAAATCCATTGCTATTATCTGTAAAACAGAAGAAGAAGTAAACAAAATATATAAATTATTAAAAAGTGATACCCAAATAATTAAAATAGACTCATCTACTACCAAATATGATAGAAAATTAGTAGTAATACCATCATATATCTCAAAAGGCTTAGAATTTGATTCAGTAATAGTTTATAATAACATAGATAATAAATACTCTGATAAAGAAAGAAACTTATTTTATGTATCCTGTACTAGAAGCCAACATAGATTAATTGTTTATAATAGAAATTAATATTTATAATTAATTGACAAAGATTAGAAAGGAAGTGAATAGTAATGTCATTAATTAATGTATCTAATATAACAAAAACATTTAAATCATCCCTTAGAAATAGTGGCTTATCTGACGCAATAAAATCATTCTTTAAAAGAAAATATCAGTATATTGATGCCGTAAAAGATATTTCTTTTGAAATTGAAGAAGGAGAAATAGTAGGTTATATTGGCCCCAATGGCGCTGGTAAAAGTACAACAATAAAAATGCTTAGCGGTATATTAGTTCCCACTAGTGGTAGTATTACAGTAGATGGACTTAACCCGACCAAAAATAGACGTGAATATGTATCTAGAATAGGTGTAGTATTCGGACAAAAAAGTCAACTCACCTGGGATATACCAGCAGAAGATACATTCGATTTATTAAGAGATATTTACAAAATAGATAATAAAGAATATCAAAAAACAAAAGATTATTTAGTCAAACTTCTTAATATTGGGGAAATTATAAAAAAACCAGTTAGAACCTTAAGTTTAGGAGAAAGAATGAGATGTGAAATAGCAGCATCCTTACTTCATAAACCTAAAATATTATTTTTAGATGAACCAACAATTGGACTTGATGCAATCAGTAAAAAAATAGTTAGAAATTTTATTAAAAAGATTAACAAAGAAAATAAAGTAACTATTATACTAACTACCCATGATATGAGTGATATTGAAGCTCTTGCTAAAAGAATTATCTTAATAGGTAATGGTAGAATATTATATGATGGAGAAATAAAAAAACTAAAAAATAAATATGGAAGTTATAAAAATATTAAATTATTTACTAAAGATAAAATAACAGATATTAAATTGAAAGGAATAATTAAAAAAAATAAATCACTATTTGCACAGTGTGCTTATTTTTTTACGTTATAAAAATCTCTATAGCTTAATTTGGCCTCAATTTTAAGGGCTAAATTAAGAATTTCATCTACTTTTTCTA
>CAVJSY010000081.1:0-6404 GCA_963652285.1 Oribacterium sp. | reverse complement strand
CATAATTTTTATGATTATAAATAAAAATATTTATAATATTATGAGTTATAATATAAATAGAAAAGGAGAGAGATTTGAAAAAAAGAATAAATTTATTGATAACAATAATTTTAGTAATATTTACAATAATTATTTCTAACATAGGACAACTATTTTTATCTAATGAACAATTTATAAAAAGAAATTATCAAACAAATTTAAAACAATAAACTAGAATTATTGTTTTTTTTGTTTTCATTTGTTATAATTATATTAAAGAATAGAGGGAGAGTGAAATAATGGAACTAGATGAATTAAAAAAGATAGATGCCTATTGGCGAGCAGCAAACTATTTGTCAGTAGGACAATTATATTTATTAGATAATCCATTACTAAAAAGAAAATTAGAATTATCAGATATAAAACCAAATGTAGTAGGACATTGGGGTACAGCACCAGGTCAAAATTTTATTTATGTTCATCTAAATAGGATAATAAAAAAATATGATTTAGATATGATATATATATCAGGTCCAGGACATGGCGGTCAAGCAATGGTAGCAAATACATATTTAGAAGGAACTTACAGTGAAGTATATCCAAATATAACAGAAGATGAAGAAGGATTAAAAAAATTATTTAAACAATTTTCATTCCCTGGTGGAATATCTTCTCACGTAGCACCTGAAACACCAGGTTCTATAAACGAAGGTGGTGAACTTGGGTATAGTTTAGCTCATGCCTATGGAGCAGTATTAGATAATCCAGATCTAATAGCAGCCTGCGTAGTAGGAGATGGAGAAGCAGAAACTGGCCCTTTAGCGGCATCTTGGCACATTAATAAAATAATTAATCCTCTTACGGATGGAGTGGTATTACCAATACTTCATTTGAATGGATATAAAATAGCAAATCCAACAATTTTTGCCAGAATATCTGACATAGAATTAGATAACTTTTTCAGAGGATGTGGATATATGCCATATTATGTAGAAGGAGATAATCCGAATGTTATGCATACTAGAATGGCAGAAATACTAGATGAAGTAGTAGAAAAGATCAAAGAAATAAAAAAAGAAGCTAAAGAAAATCCTAATATGCAAAGACCAAAATGGCCTATGATAATCTTTAGAACACCAAAAGGATGGACTGGACCTAAAAAAGTAGATGGTAAGCAAATAGAAGGATCTTTTAGAGCACATCAAGTACCAGTAGTAGTAAATGATAAAAACAAAGATAACTTAAAAATATTAGAAGACTGGTTAAAAAGCTATCATCCTGAAGAATTATTTGATGAAAATGGAATTTTAATAAAAGAACTAAAAGATTTAGCACCAACAGGTATCAGAAGAATGGGGGCTAACCCTCACGCTAATGGTGGATTATTATTAAAAGAATTAAATTTACCAGACTTTAGAAAATATGGAATAAAAGTTACAAAACATGGTAGTACTGAAGCTCAAGATATGATAGAGTTAGGCAAATATATAAAAGATATAATTAAATTAAACAAAGAAAAAAGAAACTTTAGAATATTTGGCCCAGATGAAACAATGTCAAATAGATTAAATTATACCTTTGAAGAAAGTGATAGACAATGGAATGCTTTAACTTTAGATAGTGATGAATACCTAAATTCTGATGGAAGAATAATAGATTCAATTTTATCAGAACATATCTGTGAAGGAATGCTAGAAGGATATTTATTAACAGGTAGACATGGATTTTTCAATTCATATGAAGCATTTATAAGAATAGTAGATTCTATGACATCACAGCACGCTAAATGGTTAAAAGTAACAAAACAATTAGGATGGCGTCAAAAAATAGCATCCCTAAACTATGTACTTTCATCTCATATTTGGCAACAAGATCATAATGGATATACACATCAAGATCCAGGATTTTTAAATCATCTTGTTACTAAAAAAGCAGATATTACTAGAATTTACCTACCACCAGATGCTAACTGTTTATTATCTTGCTTTAATCATTGCATAAAGAGTAGAAATTATATTAATGTAATAGTAGCATCTAAACATCCAAGACCACAATGGTTAAGCATGGAAGAAGCTGTAATTCATTGCACTCAAGGAATAGGTATTTGGAAATGGGCTTCAAATGATGAAGATGATGAGCCAGATATTGTTATGGCTTGTTGCGGAGATACCCCAACTCTAGAGACCTTAGCAGCTACTTCAATATTAAGAAAATACTTTAAAGAAATAAAAATAAGAGTAGTAAATGTAGTAGACTTAATGAGACTTCAATCAAATACAGAACATCCACACGGCTTAAGTAATCAAGATTATGATATGTTATTTACCACAAATAAACCAATAATATTTGCATTCCATGGTTATCCAAATCTAATTCATCAATTAACATATAGAAGAACAAATAAAAATATTCACGTTCATGGATATAAAGAAGAAGGTACAATTACAACTCCATTTGATATGAGAGTACAAAATGAATTAGATAGATATCATTTAGTAATAGACGCTCTAAAGTATTTGCCACAATTAGGTAATCGTGCTTCATCACTAAATCAACAATGCAAAAACAAGTTAGTAATGCATAAACAATATATTCAAGAATATGGCCGTGATATGCCAGAAGTAACTAACTGGAAATGGGATTTAGATAATAAATAATATAAATATATAATAAATTAAACAATTATGAAAGTAATTGTTTTTTCGTGAGAATAAAGGAGTATGATGTATATGAAGTTAGTATATAAAAATAAAGAAATAGAGGTAACTCAAACCCATAATAAAGAAATAATGAAATATAAATTTCCAAAATTACGATATGCAATAATTTTATATGATTGTAATTCTTATAGTTCAGTAGGCTCAAAACAAAGAGTAGATATAGCACTAGTAGATGATAAGTTTCATATAGTAAAAATTCGTTATGCTATGCATGAAAATACTATTCAAACAGACACCAGGGCAAGTCATACTATAATTTTACCATTAGATACTTTTGATGATTTAGAAATAGGTACAAAGTTTTCACTAAAGTACTAGCGATTATTAAAATAAAATGTTAAAATATAATTGGTGTGAGAAAATGAAAAGAAGAAAGAAAAGAAAACTTAAAAGATGGGTAAAACCTTCATTAGGACTACTAGTTATAGTTATAATCCTATTATTATTAATACCTTTTTATAATAAAGAGAAAAATGATAATAATAATCTAAAAAATAATATAAATATAGATAAAGTCATTTCAAATATAGAAGACAAAATAAATGATCCTAAAATAGATGCTGATTTCTTAAAATGGATTAGTGATAACTATAAAGAAAAGTCTTTAGAAAATTTATCTAAATACTTAGAGAAAAATGATTATGATAAATCAATATGGCATAAAATAACTAATAATTCATTAGTAGTATTACAAGATTTATATAATGATAATTATACTAAATTAGACAATGTAAAACAAATTAATGGTATTAAAGATGAGATAACCTTAAGTTTTGTAGGAGATGTATCTTTAGCGGACAATTGGTATATAATGCCTAAATATGATGAAAGAGGCAAAAAAGTATATGGAATATTATCAGATAGTGTTGTAAAAATAATGAATGATAGTGATATAATGATTGCTAATAATGAATTTACAGTAAGTGATAGAGGAGAAAAAATGCCTGGTAAATATTATACCTTTAGGGCCTCTCCTAAAAGATTAAGTATTTATGAAGAAATGGGAGTAGACTTAGTAACTCTTGCTAATAATCATGTATATGACTTTGGTAAAACAGCATTTTACGATATGTTAGATGCTTTAAAAGAATATAATATTCCTTATATTGGAGCAGGAAAAAATATAGAAGAAGCTAAAAAGCCATATTATTATATAATAAATGGTTATAAAATAGCCTTCATAAATGCTACTAGAGCAGAAAAGTTAATTTTAACTCCTGAAGCAACTGAAGATGAAGGTGGAGTATTTAGATGTTATGATCCAGAAGCATTTGCAGAAGCAATAAAGCAAGCTAAAGAAGAAAGTGATTATGTTGTAGCCTTAGTTCATTGGGGAAAAGAAGATTCCCATGATTTAGAAGAAGTACAAAAGGAAACATCTAGAACATATATTGATTCGGGAGCAGACATAATAGTAGGAACACATGCTCATACATTACAAGGAATAGAATATTATAATAATAAACCAATAATTTATAATTTAGGAGATTTTATTTTTAATAATGAAACTAAAGATACAGGAATATTTCAAATAAAAATGACTAAAAATGGAGATTTAAGTTATTACTTTATACCATGCTTAGAAAAAGATGAATATACTAAAGTATTAGAAGGAGAAGAAAAACAAAGAGTAATTACTAACATGAATACTTGGTCTATAAATGCTAGTATTAATGAATCAGGAGAGATTAAAGAGGTAAGTTGATTATCTCTTTTTTTGTTTATTCGCCATAGTTAATAAAAGTAAAGGCGATACTTCTAATAATGTTTAAATAATATTAAAAGATATTATATACATAAATATTACTAAAATAGATTGTTTTATCAACTACACATATATAATATTTAATAATATATAGTTATGTATTGTACTCCCATAGTTTATAAAACATCTACAATTTAATTTGATTATACTAATTATTTATGATAAAATATACCTAGCAGGTGATAATATGGATTTAAATTGTATTAATATTATTTCTTTAGCATATTTAGGAGATGCAGTATATGAAGTATACATAAGAGAAAAACTCTTAAGTCTTGGAAATACTAAAGTAGAAGAATTACAAAAACAAGCAATTAATTATGTATCAGCAAAATCTCAATGCCGTATATTAAATAACTTATTAGACAATAATATATTAACAACTGAAGAAATAGATATAGTAAAAAGAGGAAGAAATTATAAAAGAGCTAGTCATCCTAAAAATACAGATATAATAACATATAAAATGTCAACAGGATTTGAAGCCTTAATAGGATATTTATATCTAGATAATCAAAAAGAAAGATTAGAAGAAATATTAAAAAATATAGAGGTGTAAACTATGTATATATATGGAAAAAATGTAGCAAAAGAAAAATTACAAAGTAACGATAAAATAAATAAGGCTTATGTTAGTAAAAAATTTAAAGATAATGAAATATTAGATCAATTATTTAAGAGAAATATAAGAGTAAATTTTGTAGATAATAAAGTATTAGACAGTAAAATAGACGGCCTACATCAAGGAATAATATTAGATATTGATGAATTTAAAACATATGAATTAAATGAATTTCTAGATGATTTAAAAATTAATAATAACTATCATACCCTAGTAATGTTAGATCACTTAGAAGATCCCCATAACTTTGGTGCAATAATAAGAACAAGTGAAGCCCTTGGAGTAGAAGGAATAATTATTCCAAATGATAGAAGTGTAAGTATTACCAGTACTGTAGTAAAAACTTCAGCAGGTGCTATAGAAAATATTAAAATAATTAAAGTACCAAATTTAACTGCAACAATATCAAAATTAAAAGAAAAAAACTATTGGATAGTAGGAACAGATATGAAAGGACAAAACTATAGAGAAATTGATTATAATATGAATGTTTGTTTAGTTATAGGTAATGAAGGCAAAGGAATGAGTAAAATAGTAAGAGATAATTGTGACTTCGTAGCAAGTATCCCTATGACAGGTAAAATAAATAGTTTAAATGCTTCTGTATCTTGTGGAATTATCTTATCACAAATAGTATCAGGGAGGAAATAGAATTGGATTATAGAAACTTAAATGATAATGAATTAGTATTTTTAGCCCAAGAAAAAAATGAACAAGCAAATACTATCTTACATGAAAAATATAAACCATTAATAACAAAAAAAAGTACTAGAATATATAGATATGTAAAAGGTAAAGGAATAGAATATTCAGACATATTCCAAGAATGCGTAATTGGTTTTGAAGAAGCAATAATCAGTTTTAATTTAGATGATGATGTAACGTTTTATACATTTTGTAACCTTTGTATGGATAGACAATTAAATACCCTAATAAGGAAATTAAATAGAGATAAATACAAAATATTAAATGAAGCTGTTCCTATAGAAAGTATAAATGACTTTGGAGAAGAAATATCCCTAGCAGATATATTTGGAAGTGAAGAACAAAATCCCGAAAGAGGAATAATAGCAAATGAAAATATAAAAGAATTAATAGAAAAAATAGAACAAGAGTTAACCCCATTAGAAGAATGTGTATTTGAATTAAAAATACAAGGATTTAATTATAAAGAAATAGCGGATATATTAGATAAACCAGCTAAAACAATAGATAATGCTTTTCAAAGAATAAGAATTAAAGCAGAAAAAATATTACCCCAAGGATTTTAGTCCTTTTTTTTTTTTTTTTATTATAATCAAACAAATGTTTGCAAAAA